>NZ_CAUVXL010000122.1:19427-20540 GCF_963555915.1 Protofrankia sp. Cas4 | reverse complement strand
CAGCCAGATACACCCCACCCCGGTCGTCGAAGGCCAGGCTGCTCGGGAAGTCCAACCCATCTGCGAATACGGTAGGCGATGACATTTACGGCCTCTCTCAAGGTGTCCACAAGGAGTTGCGGCCAACCGTCGATCACGGCCGGCGGTCGATTTGTAACAGGACTCGCGAACCATGGTCAAGGACACGGGCCGTAACTATTGAGCTGAGTGGTCCCTATCCAAGGTGGCTGCTAGCGTTCGACGACCCGGAAGACCCGCAGGAGGTGGCCCGGTTCCGTCCGGCGGGGGGCGGCGGCTGGATTTTGGTGACCTCGCGGCGGGCCGGGTTCGGGCAGCTCGGCCGGGTGCTGGAGGTGGCGACGCTGCGCCGGGCCGAGTCGGTCGCGCTGCTGACCGGCCGGCGGTGGCGACGCCGTATGACCTGCGGCATGCCTGCGTATCGACCTGGCTCAACGGGATGGTGCAGGGCACCCAGGTGGCGAAGTGGGCCGGCCACTCCGTGGCGGTCCTCTACCGGGTGTACGCGAAGTGCATCGACGGGGACGTCGACACCCAGCTCCGCCGAATCGAAGCCGCTCTCGGGATCGGCGGTCCGGCGGCCCCGGCCCATTCTGTGCCGCGCATGGTCCGCGAATCGTCGGAGATTGCCGGAGACGATCGGACGTCACCGGACCCCGCCGGAGCGGACGATTGATCGTCCAGCCGACCACTAACCCCTGGGAACATTGGGAAACTGGGGCCCTGACCAGGCTTGTGCGGGAGGGGGGACTTGAACCCCCACGCCCTAGGGCGGCAGATCCTAAGAGGTCTGCTTTGGCAATCTTGACGTGCTGCCAGCGCTTTCCTCGCGGCGCGAACCCTCGAAAGCGCTCGGCGAACGGTCGTGGACTCCCCGCATATTCCACGTGCCATTCCACCTGCTCACCCACCACGCGATCAGCGCCCTGACCTGCCGGGCCGCGACCGCCGCCGGGATCGACCCCGACCGGGTCACGTTCCTACGCACCGTGAGGATCATCCGCGACCGGGTCGTCACCGACCCGGCTTTTCCCCCTGACCGGCATCACCGCGTGCTGCGGCTGCTCGCCGCGGACATCACCCGGCCCGACAGGC
>NZ_CAUVXL010000122.1:12189-19069 GCF_963555915.1 Protofrankia sp. Cas4 | reverse complement strand
CTCGCCAACCCGCTGAACCCCCAGGTTGCAGCTTGATCGACTTAGCGTCAGTGGCATTGAGGTCAGCCACCACGTCATCTCCGTTCATCTCGGGAAGCTTCGGCAAGATCTTTTAGGAACGGACGGCCCTACCGACATGCCGACGTCCGTTGCGAAGCAGGTAGCCGCATATGAGGTGACGAACCTGAATGAGCTGTCTATGCGGCGAGAAGAATACGGCGCTCGATGGGTTCAGATGTGGAGGTGGATGCGGGATGGGGGGTGTGTCGGGCGTTGGCGATGGTGGTGTGTTCGAGGGGGTGGCCGTGGCCGTCGTGGAGGGTGCGGCGGATGTGGAGAGTGGGTGATCCGCGAACGCACCGCGTCGGGGAAGCACGCCCGGATCACCCAAGGCGGCTGGGGCGGCGGGGACGCACCGTACGGCTACCGGCTCGACCGCACCAGCGCTCACCCCCGGAGTATCTGGCCTCGGTCGCCGGGGACCACGCCGGACTGATCGCCACCCACGGCGGTGGGGATTCCGACGCGATCGCCAAGGCCGACGGTGAGATCAACCGGTTGCACCAGGCGCTCCCGACCACGATCGTGAACCTGTCCGCCGGCGGGCTCGACGCGGCCACCGTGGCGGCGGCGTCTCGCGATCTGCAAACCAAACTGAGTACCGCCAAGGCACGTCGCCAGACCCTCGCGGATCGCCACGCACAGGCGGCGTCGCACGCGCAACAGGTCCAAGCGGTCCGGGACCTGGCGGCTGTCGCGCCTACCCGGCTCGCGACCGCGACCCCGGAGGAACGTCGGGACCTCTACGCCCTCCTCAACATCCAAATAAAGATCGTGGACAACCGGCGGGGCGAACCCCTACGGCTCGCTCTGACCGGAACCCTTGACCACACCGAAGCCCTGAACGCGACCGAACCCGCGCACCCACAAGAGCGGGCGCCATGGGCGCTCCTACAGGCCGAGGTGGCGGGCGATGAGCATCTTCTGGACCTCGCTGGTGCCTTCCCCGATCTCCAGGATCTTGCTGTCCCGCCAGTGCCGGGCGACGGGGTACTCGTTCATGAAGCCGTAGCCGCCGTGGATCTGGGTTGCCTCACGGGCGTTGGTCACCGCGGCCTCGCTGCTGACCAGCTTCGCGATCGCAGCCTCCTTCTTGAACGGGCGGCCGGAGGCCATCCGGGCGGCCGCGTCGTAGTAGGCGGTGCGGGCGACGTGGGTACGCGCCTCCATCTCGGCAATTTTGAAGGAGATCGCCTGGTTGGCGCCGATCGGCCGGCCGAAGGCGTGGCGGGTCCGGGCGTAGGCCACCGATTCCTCGACGCAGGCCTGGGCGAGGCCGACGGCCAGTGCCGCGATGGCGATGCGGCCTTCGTCGAGGATGGACAGGAAGTTCGCGTAGCCGCGGCCCCGTTCGCCGAGCAGGTTGGCCTCGGGTACCCGTACGTCGACGAGCGTGAGCGGGTGGGTGTCGCTGGCATGCCAGCCGACCTTGGAGTACGCCGGTTCCGCGGTGAAGCCGGGGGTCGGGACCGGCACCACGATGGTGCTGATCTCCTTATTCCCGGCCGCGGTGGTGCCGGTGAGGGCGGTGACCGTGACGAGCCGGGTGATGTCGGTACCGGAGTTGGTGATGAACGCCTTGGCGCCGTTGAGCACCCAGGTGTCGTCGTCGAGGCGTGCGGTCGTGCGGGTGCCGCCGGCGTCGCTGCCCGCCTCGGGTTCGGTCAGCCCGAACGCGCCGAGGGCCTCGCCCGAGCACAGCATGGGCAGCCATTGCTGTTTCTGGTCCTGCGTGCCGAACCGGTAGATCGGCATCGCGCCGAGCGAGCAGCCGGCCTCCAGCGTGATCGCTACCGACGAGTCGACCCGGGCGAGTTCCTCGATGGCCAGGCAGAGGGTGAAGAAGTCGCCGCCCATCCCGCCGTAGGACTCGGGGAAGGGCAGTCCGAACAGGCCCATCGAGGCCATGGCGGCGACGACCTCGTAGGGGAAGGTCTTGTTCTCGTCGTGTTGGGCGGCGACCGGGGCGACGACCTCGCGGGCGAACTCGGCGACGGTGCGGCGCAGGGATTCCTGCTCGTCGGTGAGGCGGGTGTCAGGCATCGGGTGTCTCCTGCGGGTCCTGCGGGTCCTGCGGGCCGGGGATGAGTGCGTCGGCCTCCACGACGGCGAGGACCTGGTCGAGGGTGACCTGTTCGCCGGTGTGTGCGAACAGGTCGGTGACGTGGCCGTCCCGCGGGGCGGCGAGGGTGTGTTCCATCTTCATCGCCTCGACGATGATCAGTGGCTGGCCGGCGGTGACCTGCTCGCCGGCGGCGACGTGAACGGCGATGACGGTGCCGGGCATCGGGCTGCGGACCTCGGCGGCGCCGGCCGATTCCGCTCCTGTGTGGGCGGCGGGGTCGGCCTCGACGATCCGCCAGGCGGCTCCGTCGGCGCCGAGCCAGCGGGTCGCCCCGTCGCGGGCGTACCACCAGCGTCGGCTCCGCCCGCCGACGGTGATCAGCAGTTCGCTGCAGTCGTCGGCGAGGGTGCGTACCGCGGCGGTCCGGGGTTCCCCGGTCGCGGCGGGCTCGCCGGTGACGTTGACGGTGACGGTGACGGTGGCGGCTGTCGGGGTGCCGGTCACGGTGACCTCGGCGATGCCGCCGCCGGGCAGTGCCGGCCGCCAGACCAGGGGAGCCGGGACACCGCCGACCCGCCAGCCGCTGGGGACGTCCCAGGGGTCGATCACCGGGCCGGCCGGCTGCGCCTCGGCGAGCCGCGCCAATCCGTAGGCCGCCAGCGCGTGGGCCGGGAGCGCACCGGCCGGGAGGTCAGCGTCGCCGAGGCCGTCGAGTTCGCGTTCGACCAGACCGGTGTCGAGGCGTCCGGCGGCCACGTCGGGGTGGGCGAGCAGCGCCCGGAGGAAGGCGATGTTGGTCGTGACGCCGAGGACGGCGGTGCGGGCGAGGGCGGCGTGCAGCCGGGTACGCGCGGTCGCCCGGTCCGGCCCCCAGGCGATCACCTTGGCGAGCATCGGGTCGTAGTCGGTTCCCACCCGTTGTCCGTGGGTGAGGCCCGAGTCGACGCGCACGCCGTCGCCGTCGGGTTCGCGCATCAGCAGGACGGTGCCGCCGGTCGGGAGGAAGCCGCGGGCCGGGTCCTCGGCGTAGACCCGCGCCTCGATCGCGTGCCCGGTCAGGGCGATGTTTTCCTGGGAGGTGGTCAGCGGCCGGCCCGCGGCGATCCGGATCTGCTCGGCGACCAGGTCGATCCCGGTGACCATCTCGGTGACCGGATGTTCGACCTGTAGCCGGGTGTTCATCTCCATGAAGAAGAAGTGCGCCGGGTCGTCGGCGCCGACGATGAACTCCACGGTCCCCGCGCCGGTGTAGCCCACGGCGCGGGCGACCTCGACCGCGGCCGCGCCGATGCGGTCCCGGGTCGCGACGTCGAGCAGCACCGACGGCGCCTCCTCGATGATCTTCTGGTGGCGGCGTTGCAGGCTGCACTCGCGTTCGCCGAGGTGAACGACGGCGCCGTGGGTGTCGGCGAGGATCTGCACCTCGATGTGCCGTGGGCGGTGGACGAACCGTTCGAGGAACAGGGTGTCGTCGCCGAAGGACGCGGCCGCCTGTCGGCGGGCGGCGGCGAGTTCACCGCGCAACGCGGCCGGTTCGGTGACCAGGCGCATCCCTTTCCCGCCCCCACCGGCGGACGGTTTGATCAGCACGGGGTAGCCGACCTCGGCCGCGGCGGCGACCAGGTCGGCGTCGCTCATCCCCGGTTCGGTGCGGCCCGGTACCACCGGGACACCGGCGGCGGCGACGGTCTGCTTGGCGCGGATCTTGTCGCCCATCACCGCCACGGCGTGTGCGGACGGTCCGATGAAGACCAGGCCCGCCTGCGCGCAGGCGCGCACGAACGCGACGTTCTCGGACAGGAAGCCGTACCCGGGATGGACCGCCCGGGCGCCGGTGAGCCGGGCCGCGTCGAGCAGCGCCGGGATCGACAGGTAGGACAGCTGGGCGGGCGCCGGGCCGATGTGGACCGCCTCGTCGGCCTCGCGCACATGCCGGGCGTCGGCGTCGGCGTCGCTGTAGACGGCGACCGAGCCGATGCCCAGCGCCCGCAGTGTACGGATCACGCGGACCGCGATCTCACCGCGGTTGGCGACCAGCACGGTGTCGAACAGGGTGGTGTCACCGCTGCCGGTGTCACCGCGTGTGGTGTCACCGCTTGTGGTGTCGCAGAGGGTGGCTGGCATCGCACTCACATCCGGAAGACGCCGTAGCGGACAGGTTCCAGCGGCGCGTTCGCCGCCACCGACAGGGCCAACCCCAGCACGGTGCGGGTGTCGAGCGGGTCGATCACGCCGTCGTCCCACAGCCGGGCGGTCGAGTAGAAGGGGTCACCCTGACGGTCGTACTGAGCGCGGATCGGCGCGGTGAACGCCTCCTCGTCCGCGGCCTCCCAGTGCACACCCCGGGTCTCGTGCTGCTCGCGTCGCACGGTCGCCAGCACCGAGGCGGCCTGCTCGCCGCCCATCACCGAGATCCGCGCGTTCGGCCACATCCACAGGAACCGTGGTGAGTAGGCCCGGCCGCACATCGAGTAGTTACCGGCACCGAACGAGCCGCCGATCACAACGGTGAACTTCGGGACCCGCGCGCAGGCGACGGCGGTGACCATTTTGGCGCCGTGCTTGGCGATCCCGCCGGCCTCGAACTCCCGGCCGACTATGAAGCCGGTGATGTTCTGCAGGAACAGCAGCGGGATTCTGCGCTGGTCGCACAGCTCGATGAAGTGCGCGCCCTTGAGGGCGGACTCGCTGAACAGCACGCCGTTGTTCGCCACGATGCCGACCGGGTGGCCGTGCAGCCGGGCGGTGCCGGTGACCAGCGTCGGGCCGTACTCGCGTTTGAATTCGGCGAACCGGCTCCCGTCGACGATCCGGGCGATGACCTCGCGGACGTCGTAGGGGATGCGGCTGTCGGTGGGTACGACCGCGTACAGCTGTGCCGGGTCGGCGGCCGGCTCGTCGGTAGGGGCGACATCCCAGGGCCGGGGGGCGCGCGGCGCGAGGCTGGCCACGATCGCCCGCACCCGGCGCAGCGCGTCGGCGTCGTCGTCGGCCAGGTGATCGGTGACCCCGGAGGTTTTGCTGTGCAGCAGCCCGCCGCCGAGGTCCTCCGCCGAGACGATCTCCCCGGTCGCGGCTCGCACCAGCGGCGGACCGCCCAGGAAGATCGTCCCCTGGTCCCGGACGATGACGGCCTCGTCGCTCATCGCCGGGACGTAGGCGCCACCGGCCGTGCACGAGCCGAGGACCGCGGCGATCTGCGCGATACCGGCCGCCGACATCGTCGCCTGGTTGTAGAAGATCCTCCCGAAGTGCTCGCGGTCGGGAAACACCTCGTCCTGCAGCGGGAGGAACGCCCCCCCGGAGTCGACGAGGTAGACACACGGCAGCCGGTTGTGCAGTGCCACCTCCTGTGCCCGCAGGTGCTTTTTGACGGTGACGGGGTAGTAGGTGCCGCCCTTGACCGTGGCGTCGTTCGCCACCACCACGCACTCACGCCCGGACACCCGTCCGACACCGGTGATGATCCCCGCGCCCGGTGCCTCGTCGCCGTACATGCCGTTGGCGGCCAGCGGCGAGAGTTCCAGGAACGGGCTGCCGCGGTCGAGCAGGGTGTCGATCCGGTCCCGGGGCAGCAGTTTGCCTCTGCTCACATGGCGCAGTCGGGCCTGCTCCGACCCGCCCCGCGCGGTCGAGCTCAGGGCGGACCGTAGCTGGGCGACGAGCGCCTGGTGCGCCGCCGTGCTGGCGACGGCCTGTTCGCCCGCGGTGTCGACGCGGGCCGCCAGCCGGGGGCCGGTCATGAGGTCCTCCCGAGACAGATGACGATTCATGATCTACATCAAGGATGTTAAGGATCACTAACAACGGCTGTCACGCTAGCACGGGCATATCCGCCGCGGAAGGTGTCCGTTTCGGGGTCATGGCATACTGTGAGGGGATGTAGTGAGGTCGCTACCTCGTCCCACTTTTGCCTCACCGTCGCCTCGCAGTCGCTCCACCGTTGTCCAGAGCGTTGAAAGTTAGGATCTCCTCACATCGGCAGGGACGAATCGTCCGACAATCGTGATCTTTCGCGCGGGCAGCGAGGACCACGGGTGTCTGCGGCAACCGCTCGCCCCGGGTCGGCTCGGCCCTCCTCCCGTCGGGAGGACATCCTGCGGGAGGCTGCGCGGCTGTTCGCCACCCACGGATTCCACGGGGTGAGCATCGAACAGCTCGGCGCCGCCGTCGGCATCAGCGGTCCGGGTATCTACCGGCACTTCCCCAGCAAAAGCGCCATCCTCGCGGCGATGCTCGTCGGCATCAGCGAACGGCTCCACGCCGACGGCGCGGCAGCGGTGCGTACGAGCCGGACCCCGCACGACGCACTCGAACGTCTGATCACACTGCACATCGCGTTCGCCCTCGACGAGCCGTACCTCATCACCGTCCAGGATCGCGACCTCGCCAACCTCCCACGGCCCGACGACCACCGCGTCCGCCGGCTGCAGCGCGCCTACGTCGAGATATGGGCGTCCGTCCTGCGTCAGATCGACTGCCGCCTCGGCGTCGCGGAGAGCCGCGCGCGGGCGCATGCGTTGTTCGGACTGCTGAATTCCACTCCACACAGCGCCACCGAGGTGGACCGCGAGACGATGGCGGCCATTCTGCGGGACATGAGTCTGCGGGCAGCCCGTGGCGACCATCGCTGACCGCTGACCGACCTTCGGACATGAGGGCGCCGGTACCCCAGTTCGGGAACCAGCGGCTGGCGCTGCCCGAGGAGTGGATTGCCAGGCATGACTCTCGGCCGGCCGATCTGCGGGTTCGCGG
>NZ_CAUVXL010000122.1:8459-11764 GCF_963555915.1 Protofrankia sp. Cas4 | reverse complement strand
TGGCGAGGCGCAGTGCTCGGCGACGACATCGCCCTGGGCACGAACCAACTCGGCGGTGGGCTGAGCGACGATCGTGCGAATCGTAGCGGCGAGCATCTCCGCGGCCTGCTTGGGCACCCGGACGGCAACATTACGCTGAAAACGGACCCGGCAACGCTGCCAGGCTGCGCCTCGCGATCTACGTGCCCCAGCCCCACTCCTTGATCCGCATTTCCTTCGGTGCGACGAGTGGAAGGAAGACGTCAGGAGACGCCAGTTTTCGGGCGGAAAATGTATGTCAACCATCCACTCGTGCTGGGCCGGTTATCTGCCCGGTTTGCATCAGTGACCGGTGGCTACCAACCGAGGACGGCGGCGATCCGCTCACGGTGGTGGGCGACGTCGACGATCAGGTCATCCTGTCCGCCGACCATGGCCCGCCGACCATGGCCCGGCAGCCGGCCTCGACCAGGATCGACCGGGCGTCGATCCCGCTCGCGGGCGCACAAGCATGCTGGAACGGGCCGTCCTGATCCCGCCGGCGTCGGCCGGTCAGACGCCGAGGGACTTCCCGATGATCTCCTTCATGATTTCGGTCGTGCCGCCGTAAATGGTCGTGATCCGGACGTCGCGGTATGCGCTGGCGACGGGGTACTCCAGGATGTAGCCGTAGCCGCCGTGCAGTTGAACGCAGGCGTCGACCACCCTCTTGTGCAACTCGGTGACCCACCACTTGGCCTTCGCCGCCCGTTCCGCGGTCAGCTCGCCGCGCGCGGACTGGGCCAGACAGGCGTCGATGAACGTCTCGGCGATGTCGAGTTCGGTGTCCATCTCGGCGAGCAGGAAGCGGTTGTGCTGGAACGTGCCGATGGGCTGGCCGAAGGCGGTGCGTTGCTTGGCGTACTCGAGCGTCGCGTCGAAGACGGTGCGAGCACCCGTGACGCCTGCGACCGCGATCGACAGCCGCTCGTCGGGCAGGTTGTGCATGAGGTGGTAGAACCCGCGTCCCACCTCGCCCAGCACGTTCGCCGCCGGGACGCGCACCTCGTCGAAGAACAGCTCGGCGGTGTCCTGCGCCCGCTGGCCGATCTTGTCGAGTTTGCGGCCGCGGGTGAACCCGGGCATGCCACGCTCGACCACCAGGAGGCTGAAGCCCTTGTGGCCGGCGGCGGGGTCGGTACGGGCCACGACGATCACGAGGTCGGCGTTGATCCCGCTGGAGATGAACGTCTTGGTGCCCGAGACGATCCAGTCGTCGCCGTCGCGCACGCCGCTCGTGCGGATGCCGGCGAGGTCGCTGCCGGCGCCCGGCTCGCTCATCGCGATGGCACCGATCAGTTCTCCGGACGCGAAGCCCGGCAGCCAGCGCTTCTTCTGCTCCGGGGTGGCCAGCCGGATGAAGTAGGGCGCGACGATGTCGTTGTGCAGGCTCAGCGCCGGGGGGCCGGACGTGGCCCGGGCGAGCTCCCCGGTGACGATCGCGTTGTACCGGAAGTCGTCCACGCCACCGCCGCCGAACTCTTCCGGGACGTTGAAGCCGATCACGCCCTGCTTGCCGGCGGCCAGATACAGCGACCGGTCGACGATGCCGGCTTCCTCCCACCGTTGCTGGTGAGGGACGATCTCGCGGGCCACGAACTGCCGGACCAGATCACGGAACTGCTCGTGTTCGGAATCGAAGCCTGCCGAACCCATACCGCCTCCTCGACCCACCCTGAATCGCGGAACCCCGCGATTCAGGGTACGCAAACCAGACTGATCCCGAGCATCTGTCGCGTCTCGGCGCGGGGCCTTCGGCGCGGGCGCCGTCCTCCCGCCGGGTCTGCTCGGCGCAGGGCCGAAAGACCGCGACCAGGTCGTCAGCCCGGCCCGGCAGCCTGGGTCTGGTGTCGTACGAGAGCTGAATGGTCCGCAGCCGGCGTGCGGTGCCGGTCCTCGGACGGTTCCGTCGAGATCGGTCAGGTTCCCAGGGTGGCGAACCGGACGGGCTCGCGCAGGACGGTGGTGGCGGCGGGGTCTGTCAATATAACGGCTCAGACAAGATTTTCGTAGCTGAAGATCGAATCTGGTGGGGCCGTGACGGCAGGTCAGTTCGGGTGCATGCTGGCTGGTGTGTGACATCGACTTGGCGGCCTTACTGCCGCAGTTGGCCGCGGTGCGAGTGGATGCGGTGGAGCCCGGTACGGGCGTGGTCCGGATCACGGCGCGGTCCCGGGAGGGTGTGGCGGTCGCGTGCCCGGCGTGCGGATGGTCCTCGGCGTGGGTGCACAGTAGGTACGTGCGGCACGTGGCCGACGAGGCGGTCGGCGGCCGCCCGGTCCTGATCGATCTGTCGGTGCGCCGCTTGTACTGCGAGAACCCCGCCTGTCCAAAGACCACGTTCGTGGAGCAGGTGACCGGGCTGACCGCCCGCTATCAGCGACGCACTCCCGCCCTGCACCGCCCGGCTGGGTGCGGTCGCGGCGGCCCTGGCGGGGAAAACCGCCGCCCGGCTGCTGCCGTACCTGCACCAGGCGGTCAGCTGCAGCACGCTGCTACGCCTGCTGATGGCGCTGCCGCTGCCCGAGCTGTCGGTGCCCACAGTGCTGGGGGTCGATGACTTCGCGTTGCGGCGAGGGCATCGCTACGCCACCATCCTGATCGACGCCGTCACCCACACCCGCGTGGACGTGCTGCCCGACCGCACCGCCGGAACGCTCACCGCCTGGTTACGCGCCCACCCCGGTGTGGAGATCGTCTGCCGGGACGGCTCGGCCTCCTACGCCCAGGGAATCACCGACGCCCTGCCCGGTGCGGTGCAGGTTAGCGACCGCTGGCACCTGTGGCGGGGCCTGGCCGCCGCAGTGGAGAGGACCGTCGCCCAGCACACCGCATGCTGGCGCACGGCGCCAGCCGAAGGCGCGCCGGGCTCCCGCAACGAGCGCACCCTGCAGCGGCACGCCGCCGTCCACGAACTACTGGACGCCGGCGTCGGACTGTGCGAGAGCGCCAGACAGCTCGGGCTCGCACTGAACACCGTCAAGCGCTACGCCCGCGTCCCCGATCCCGACCAGCTGATCCGCCCGCCCCAGTACCGGCACTGCCTGGTCGACCTGTTCCGCGACCACCTGCGCGAGCGCCGGGCCGCAGGGCCGGTGGCCACTACCACGCTGCTCGCGGAGATCCGCGCGATGGGCTACACCGGCAGCGCGAACCTGCTGGACCGTTACCTCAAGCAGGGCCGGGCCGAGTACCCGCTGGCGGATCCCTCGATCCGCCGCCGCACCGCCTGGATCATGACCGCTCCCGGTCACCTGCGCGACGAACAGCGTGCCCACCGCGACACG
>NZ_CAUVXL010000122.1:0-7950 GCF_963555915.1 Protofrankia sp. Cas4 | reverse complement strand
CTCACCGCCGCCTGCCCCCAGATGACGGCCGTGGCAGGCCACGTCGCCGCCTTCGCCGAACTACTGACCCACCATGAGCACCCCGGCCGGGAGCCCGCCAACCTCCAGGCGTGGATCGAGGCCGTGACCGCCGACGACCTGCCTGCGCTCCACAGTTTCCTTCAGGGCCTGGACAAGGACCGAGCTGCCGTCCAGGCCGGCCTCGACCTGCCCCACAGCAACGGAGCAACCGAGGGCGTCAACAACAAAACCAAACTGATCAAACGTCAAATGTTCGGCCGGGCCGGGTTCACCCTGCTCCGCCAGCGCATCCTGCTCAACTGACACCATGCGGCCCACTACTGCCTCATCCGATCTTCAGCTACGAAAATCTTGTCTGAGCCAAATAATTGATGATCTTGGAGGTGGGGCGTGGCAGCCGACCAGCTGAGGAATGCGATGATCGATGGCCTGCGGCCGTCGGGCGCGGCGCTGAGTGGCCGGGTGGACGCGGCGATGCGGGCGGTGCCGAGGCACGTGTTCGTGCCCGACGTGTCGCTGGAGCGCGCCTATGGGCCGGACCCGGTGGTGACCCATCGCGACGGCGACGGGGTTCCGGTCAGCTCGGCGTCTGCGCCGGGCACGGTCGCCGGGATGCTGGAGGATCTCGATGTTCATCCGGGGCATCGGGTTCTGGAGATCGGCGCGGGGACGGGGTACAACGCGGCGTTGCTCGCGCATCTTGTTGGCCCGGCTGGTTCTGTGACGACGATCGAGTACGACGAGGCCGTGGCATCCGCGGCGCGCGGCGCGCTGAGCAGCCTGGGTGCGGCCGTGACGGTGGTGCACGGAGACGGCATGCTCGGTGTGCCCGGACGGGCGACATTTGACCGGATCGTGGTCACAGCGGGCGCATGGGATATCCCGAGGGCTTGGTGGGAGCAGTTGGCCGAGGGCGGACGTCTGGTGGTGCCGTTGCGGATACTCGGCCTGACTCGAACGGTCGTCTTCGAGCGTGCTGGAGCGGTTCTGCGTAGCCGGTCGGTCGTGGAGGACGGGTTCATGCCGATGCGTGGCGTCGGTGCCGTGCGCGAGCAGAACATCCCGGTCGGTGCGGGCCCGGACCTGACAATTCGGCTCGATGACGACCGCCCGGGGGATGCCTCGGCGTTGCGGGGTGCGTTGGATCATCCTGTGGCGGTGTGCTGGACCGAGGTCGCGGTCCCGTGGGGCTGGACGGAGCATCTCGATTTCTGGCTGGCCACGCTGGAGGGCTTCTGCCGGCTGCTGGTGTCGCGGGCCGCGGTCGAGGGCGGCCGGCTGATGGCGCCGAAGGGGCCGTGGGGAAGCATGGGAATCGTCGAGGGCGGGACGCTGGCGTATCTCACGACGCAGCCGACTCCTGACAGTGACGCAGAGATGCCCAGCTACGAGATCGGTGCCTGCGGCTACGGCCCGCGGGGCGCCGAGCTGGCGGCCCGGCTCGCCGAGCGGGTCCGCGACTGGGACCGTGACGGTGGGCAGGGCGTCCAGCTGTGGATCGAGGCACACCCGGCTGACGTGGGACGTCCGGAGGTGTCGGGCGTTCTGCTGGCGGTCGACAAGCGCGACAGCCGGGTTCTCGTCCGGGTGGCCGAGCAGGCACCCGTCGCGGTCTGACCGCCTTGGTCTGGCGGCGTCAGGACAACAGCAGCAGGGCGTCCCAGGTCGTGCGCAGGCCCTCGGGCATGGGGAATGTGGCGTGCTCGGCGAGAGTGAGCGCCGTTCCGGCTGCGCCGGTGAGGAAGCCGGGCCGGTCGGTGACCGTGCTCCCGGCGAGGTGGGCGAAGCCGAAGCGGCGCGTGCGGTCGTACGCGTCAGTGATTGCGGTCGCGGCGTGTCCGGCGACAGCTGTGTTGTGGATGGCGTCGGCGGCGCGCAGGACGCCGGCGTATCCGTGACAGAGCGTCGGCCCTTCGACGTCCCAGCGGCCCGGCCGTTCCGCGAGCAGGCGCAGCGCGTCGCGGGACGCGTCCTCCACCTCAGGTTCTTTAGCGGCTTGGCCGGCGAGTGTGAGCGCGTGGCTGATGCCGGAGATGCCGTAGCACCAGGCGTCGGCGCGTCCGGTTGGCGGGTCGGCATGGCCGGCGTCGAGTTCGTCGCCGGTGATGTGCGGTAGCCAGAACCCTGGCGAGCCGCTCCTGGGCGGTGTCGCCGAGGAGCCGGTTGGCATGCATGTGGATCACAGAGGAGGCGCAGTCCGCGCGCCGGTCGGCGGGCAGAAGGTCATGATATGCGCGCAGCGCATCGAGGTATCCCGCCCAGGCGGGGTGGGACTGAGGGATCGTGGCTGTGCCGTCGCGGGCCGCGTCGTTCACAAGGCGCCGCAGATCGGCGAGGCGGCGATGGGCGGCCCGGTCGAGGCGGGGGCGGCCGAGCGCGGCAGGTTTACGGCCGGCGAGCGTCCGTGCCACCGTCGCCATGGTCAGCGCGGCCATCACGAGCCGCTGGTCCGGTTCATGGGCCGCGGTCAATGCGGCGAGCGCCAGGTCGCTGTCGGCGGCGAAGAGCTCCTCGGCTGCCTCGATCGCCGACGGGCCGCCGTAACGTTCGATCTCCTGGTCGTAGGGCTCGACGCTGAATCCGCAGGCGAGAGCGTCCGCCACCAGGCGCGCGCCCCATTGAGAGACGGCGGGCAGCAGTTCGCCGCCAAGTACGGCCGGGGCCCCGTGGAAGCGGACCCGCAGATGTGGGCCGATGGCCTGGGTGCGGTAGCGCAGCCAGAACCAGCGGTCGAACATGCCACGCAGGCCCGGAAGGATCCCGGCGAGGCTGGCGAGGATCTCGTCATGCTGGGCCGCCGGTGCACTGATCGCGAGCGACAGCCACGGGCCGCCAGGCAGGTATTGCCCGGCTCCAGTTGGCCGGGGCAGCGCGGTGATCGGACGAGCGGGGGCCTGCGGGGGCGCCGTGGCGGCGAGCGGGATGACGAGTTCGAGCAGATGCCGGCCCGACGGCCCGGTCACGACATCCTGGATCGTGCCATCGCCACCGGGCTGTTCAGTGACGGCCCCCAGCCCGCGCCGCACATAGCGGCGCAGCAGCTCCGCGTCCCGCGGGTCGTCGAGGTCGAGGGGGAGCTGTCGTTCGGCATCATCGGTGACAACCACGGGCGGGGGCGGCGGGACGGTAGACAGCCGCCAGGACCGCAGCTGTGCCGCCCACACCGAGGTGTCGCGGGCGGCGTCTGTCAACAGCCTCGGCAAACGCCACCGGGCCGGCGCGAGAATCGTCGACCGGTACCGCACCCGTGGCTGGAAAGCCGTGTCACGCAGCGACCCCCAAGAGAACAGGCACCACGGGCGGCATCCGGACCGGCCCAGCAGCGCCAGCAGCCGGGCCTCCGCCGGCAGGTAACGCGGCCCGATACGAGAGTTCAGGACCGGCACGACCTGACACCGGCGATCCCGCGACCACAGCGTGAGGCGCTGAGCGTCGGCCACGAGCAGCAAGTCGTCAAGTCGCAGATCACCCGGCCGGGCGGGGAACCCGACCGGGATACGAAGCGGGGCGACGCCGGTCGGCGGGGCGATCGTCGCCAGCACCGGAATGCGGGGGCGGGCCACCACCTCGGCGACGAGCGCGCCCGATGGTGGGTCGGCGACGCGCGGCTGGCTGCCCGGGAGAAGTGAGGTGAAGCGGCCGGCGCTTGACCCAGCGTCCTGGGTGCCACCGACGTAGAGCGCCAGGTGCAGCCGGCCGGCGGCCAGGTCCTGCTCCGAGGCGGCGAGCACGCGGGCGTATGCCTCCGCGCCGGGCGGAGGCGGGTCGGCGCCGGGCACAGCGAGCGCGGCAACGGTGGCATCGTCCAGGACAACTTCAGTCCGGCTGTGGGCGGTCGCGTCATCGAGGAGACCGGCGAGGATCGCGAGGCATTCCGGAGGCGCCTGCGCGGGTTCAATGCTGGTCTCGATGCCGTCGTCCCCCAACCCGATGACCGGGTCGACGGCGTCGACTAGTGGGACGAAGCGGCCGTGGCCCCACCGGTCGACGAAACGGGCGTGGTAGGTGGCGAGCGTGGGCTTGGTACAGCTCATCGTCCACAGCACGCTGACAGCCTCGGCGGCGTCCTCCAGCAGTGCACGAGGCAGGGTGATGGTCGCGTCGGCGGCAACGTCGACGCAGAGCGGGTTGTCCTGGCCGCAGACGCGGGCGGACGCCTCCCGTGCCGCGTGGAGCGCCGCGAGCCGAGGTGCTGCCCCCAGGGGGAGCTGGTCAGCGGCGTGGAGCCGGGCCCGGAGATCCTCTAGCGGGCCGTAGACGTCGCAGCTGTGGGGCAGGTGGAAGAGCAGATGCGTGAGTGGATCGTCGCCCAGGTCGACGGGCAGCAGGTCGGTCAGCAGGAACCCTTGACGGGTCATCTCGATGACCATGCCGCGCAGCGTCGACTCCGGGACAGCCGGCCAGCGGTCACCGACTGCGGCGCTGATCACGCTGTGCCGGGCCCCCTGCTCGCACAATCGTAGGACCAGGGTGCTCGCCTTGGTCGCACGGATGGTCACGAGCTGCGGCACGCCTGCGCCGAGCGACTGCTGCTCGTGCTCAAACCGCTGGCCGCGGCGGCGGACCAGGTTGTTTGTCGTGAAGGTGAGTCGTTCGACCACTCCGGGAACGTCCAGGAGGTGATCGGCGAGGGCCGTCAGCGACACCGGGCTCGGGGCGCTGCGGAGGTGATGATCGCCACCGAGACGCAGCGCGCAGCCATGCTCGGCGACGACCACGGTCTGGACGCCGGCGAAGACCGCTCGCGGTGTCGGGCGCAGCCGCGCCCGACGGTCAAAGGCGCGGACAGTCGCTGCGGGGCGGCCGGCGCCGGATGCGCTGAGGACCGAGGCAACGGCCTCGCGGGAGGTGAGCGTGATTCCCTCGACCACGATCGGGTCCAGGGAGCGGCCCTCTAGGTCACCCCCACCCGCCGGGAGGAGCGGGATGCGCGCCAACACCGCGGCCCCCAGCAAAGGCGCGAATAGGCGTGGACGCACCGGCGGTGCTACTTGCAGTCCTTGCAAGTCGCCGAGCAACCCACGCTCGGGCAGGTGCGCGAGCAGCCGTCGTCCGTGCAGTCCGACGTCGTGTTCGACCCGGCGACGTCGGGCACCGGCACCGCCCGGGTACCGAGGTCGAACAGGTCCGCGGTCAGGCGGTCAAGAACCGCCGCGTCCTCTGACATGGGAACTCCCCTCACGATGGGCCATCGCAGCGGCGGCCAGGTTAAGACACGAACTGCGACGCTTCGCGACCCTTTGCTGTCAAGGTGTGACAGCACCAGCTCACTGTGACAGCCAAAAGTCATATTGGTTGGCCAATTCGGCGCTTGCGGCTACTGGACCCGGGCGGCTGTCAGGAAGCCACCGGCGACGACACGCCCAGGTCTGAACACCCCGAGCGTCGGTCCTGCACGGGGTGGTGGCTATGTCTGAGATCGATAGCAGGCATACACAACACGCATAGACAGTGTCACCAGGAGTTCTAGTCTGCGCCGATAGCGGTGCGCTGCGGATCAGGACCTGAGTGGGTGGAGATGGCGACGGTACGGTTGAGTCTGCGCGAGGAGCAGGACGATCTGCGTTCCCGTATGCGGGCTTTGGGGATGGGGCACGGTGAGATCGCGGCCGAGTTCGCGAGGCGTTACCGGTTTCGGCCTCGTGCGGCGTGGCGGCACGCCCATGGTTGGACACTGAACCAGGCCGCGCGTCAGGTCAACGATGTCGCCGCGCGCACCGGATATGACGAGGACGGGCGGGCTTCGATGACCGGGCCGCGTCTGTGTCAGCTGGAGAAATGGCCGGCCCGGTCCGGGACGCGGCCCTCCCCGCGTGTTCTCGCGCTGCTGGCGGTGGCCTACGGCGCTCCGGTAGGCGGTCTCCTCGACCTCGACGACTACGAGAACTTCACGGCCGCCGATCGTCTTGTCCTGGGCACGATGACCGGGTCGGGCATGCCGGCCTCGGCGCTGCGTGCCACTGTCTCTGAAATCCGGGGCGGGTCTGGCGTTTGGTTCACTGGTGGGCCGCGTGACGGTAGCCTGAACGTGAGAGATCGCGAGCTTGTGCGCAGTGCCCATGAGGTGGTTGTTGTGCCCGTTGACCGGCGCGGCTTTCTCGCGGGAGCCGGTCTGGTCGCTCCGCTCGCGGCGATGGAGCCCACCCGCCACACGGTGACCACGTCGCTTGCGCCTGACGACGGCGTACCGGGCGTTGACGAGTGGCGAGCGATCGTGCACGACTACAGCCTCAGTTATGGCACCGACCCTGCCGTCGAACTGTTGCGGCGACTCGACGCCGACCTGTCGGTACTCAGCGGGGTCGCGCGAGGCGAGACGGACAGCACGGTCGTGCGCGAGCTGCGCCGGATCGGGGCCCTGCTGGCTGCTTTCACGGCGCATGCAGCGGCGGACGTCGGTGACTTGGCGTCGTCTCGTCGCTGGTGGCGCACCGCGAAGCGGGCGGCTGACGCTTCGGGCGACGTCCACGCGCGGTTGTGGACTCGCGGGCGTGAGATCGTCCGCGCGCTGTACGAACAGCGACCCGTTGCGGACGTCCTCGGCCTCGTGGCCGAGGCCGACGCGGTCGCCGCGAGCGTCAACGCGCCGGAGAAATGGGTCTGGTCAGACCAGCCCGTCCACGAACCTTTGATCCCCAAATGGATGTTCGACGAGTTCAACGCCCACCGCCAGACCAGACGGGGCTCCCGGGAGGGGAATGACCTCAACACCCATCCCGCAGCCCGGCGCACCTATGTCTTCCGGGGCATGATTTTCTGCGCCTGCGGGCGGCGTATGATCGGGTACATCAGCCGGCCCGGCGCTCCCGTCTCCTACATCTGCTGGCCGAAGGGGAACAACCGGGGACGCGAAGACAAACTGGCCGGACACCCCAAGACGGTCCGGATCCGCGAGGACGTCCTCCTCAACGCCGTCCCGGACTTCTACGCGGAACGGGTGTTCGGGCGTAGCCGGGTGGCGCTGTTGACCGCCGAACTCGCGACCTTTGATGATCGAGACGCTCAGGAGCGGGCCGCCGCGAGAGGCAAGCTCCAACGACGGATCGAAGATCTTGCCCGCAAGCAGGACAACATCCTGCGGCAAGCTCAGGACGGCGACCCCGCCGATCCCTTCACCCAGGGGCTACGGCGCAGCTACAACGATCTCGACTCGAGACGAGCCGCCGCCCTTGCGAAGGTCGAAGATCTTGATGTGGCTGACGACGCTGAACCAGACCGACCTGGACCCGACAGCCTCGCCCTCCTCGACGCGCTACCGAAGCTCCAGCTCACGCTCGGCCAGGCGCCCGAGGCGTTGCAGCGATGCCTCTACGAGATCACGCAACTCGCCGTCCACGTCAACCATGAGAATCAGGAGGTACAGATGGTGATCAAAATTCCGGCCACCGACCTTGATCAGGTCGCCGACCTCGCGGAAGCGGCCGCCATGCCTGCGCCCCGCACGGCATCCACACGAGGTCCCCGCCGCGTCGATGCTGTACGTGCCCCCGGTGGGATTCGAACCCACACTGTCGGTGGTTTGAGCACCGTCTCTCTGCCGTTGGAGTACAGGGGCCGCCTGGTTGGAGCGCGGGGCTCTCGGGTACTGCAAGCCGCTACCGGACCGCTTGATGTGCAGGTAGGGCTTCCTCTACGACTCTAGCCGGGTAAGGTGCGGATCGACTGCCCACCCCGGCGTTACAGCGGGTCAACGGTGTCATCCTAACCCTGCGAGACCAGGAGTCCGACTCGATGAGCCAGCCATCCTCGACCCCCCGCCGGGTGCTGATTGCCGAGGACGAGGCGCTGATCCGTCTCGATCTCCGCGAGATGTTGCAGGAGGAGGGCTACGAGGTGGTCGGTGAGGCCGGTGACGGCGAGATGGCCGTCAGCCTCGCGTCCAAGCTCCGCCCCGACCTGGTCATCCTCGATGTCAAGATGCCCCGGATG
>NZ_CAUVXL010000121.1:27902-33285 GCF_963555915.1 Protofrankia sp. Cas4 | reverse complement strand
CGGCTGGTCCGGCTCGTAACGGAACATGACGTGCTCGAAGGTGACGCGGCCATGCAGCCGGTCCGGGTGCGCGGCCGTGACCGGGTCGGGTTTCTGCTCGGCTGCGTCAAGCAGGTCGAACACCCGCTCCGCGGAAGCCACCCCGGACTGCACCAGGTTCGCCATACTCGCGACCTGGGACAGCGGCTGACTGAACTGCCGGGAGTACTGGACGAACGCCTGTACGTCACCAATCGACAGCGCGCCGGAGGCGACCCGCAGCCCACCGACGACCGCCACCAGCACGTAGTTGAGGTTCCCGATGAACATCATCGCCGGTTGCATGAGCCCGGAGATGGACTGGGCGCGCCAGCTGGCGGTAAAGAGCCGCTCGTTGTGGTCACGGAAGAGCTGCGCGGACTCCTCCTGCCGGCCGAAAGCCCGAACCAGTGCGTGCCCGGTGTACATCTCCTCGATGTGCGCGTTGAGCCGACCAGTGATCTTCCACTGGGCGACGAACTGCGGCTTCGCGAACTTCCCGATCCGCGCTGCGATTATGATCGATATTGGCACCGTGACCAGCGCGATCAACGCCAGAATCCAGGAGATCCAGAGCATCATCGACAGCACGCCGACGATGGTCAGCAGCGATACGATGACCTGCGACAGGCTCTGCGACAGGCTCTGCCCGAGGTTGTCGATGTCGTTGGTGACCCGGCTGAGCACCTCACCCCGCGTCTGGTGATCGAAGTAGCGCAACGGCAGCCGGGAGATCTTAAGCTGCACATCCCCGCGTAGCCCGCCGAGTACCCGCTGCAAGGCCACATTCACCAGCCGGGCCTGCACGACGCCGCACAGCCCCGCCAGCGCGTAGACGACGAGCACCCACATCAGCACGGAGCCGATCGCTGCGAAGTCCATCCCATGACCGGGCGTGACGTCGAGCGAGGAGAGCAGGTCAGCCTGGGTTCCGTGGCCGGTGGCGCGCAGCTGCGCGACGGCCTGCGCCTTGGACGTGCCGGCCGGCAGCCGCCGGCTGAAGATCCCGGCGAACACCAGGTCGGTGGCATGCCCGAGCAACCGTGGGCCGAGCACGGTGAACCCGACGCTCACTGTCGCCAGCCCGATGGCCACGACGAACAGGTGGCGCTGCGGACGCAGCAGACCGAGCAGCCGGTGGCCCGACCCGGAGAAGTCCATCGACTTCTCCGCCGGGCCCTGACCCATGAAGAAACGACCCGGACCAGCCATGGGCGCCGGACCTCGACGCGCTGCCTGGACCGGTGCCGGTGCCTGGCCCGGTACCCCTGCCGGGCCAGGCACCTGGTTGGGTACCGGTGCCTGGCCGGGTACCCCTGCCTGGCGGGTCATGCGGCCTCCTCCTCGGTAAGCTGGGAGAGCACGATCTCCCGATACGTGGTGTTGCCAGCCATCAACTGGTGGTGGGTGCCGGTACCGACCACCTCGCCGCCGTCCAGCACGATGATCTGATCGGCCTCGCGGATGGTGGAAACCCGCTGAGCGACGATCACGACGGTCGCGGCGACGGTCTCCCGGGCGAGTGCGGCCCGCAGGTACGCGTCCGTCGCGTAGTCCAGCGCCGAGAATGAGTCATCGAACAGGTAGATCTCCGGGCGGCGGACCAGCACCCGGGCGATCGCGAGGCGCTGGCGCTGACCGCCGGACACGTTGATCCCACCCTGGGCGATCACGCTGTCCAGGCCCTCGGGCATGGCCTCGACGAACCCCTTCGCCTGCGCGATCTCGAGTGCGTGCCACAGGTCGGCGTCCGTGGCGGCCGGGTTGCCGTAGCGCAGATTGGTTGCGATCGTGCCGGAGAACAGGTAGGGCTTCTGCGGGACCAGCCCGACGGTGGCGGCCAGCAACGCCGGGTCGAGTTCGCGGACATCGACGCCGTCAACGAGAATGGCACCCTGCGTGGCATCGGCCAGCCGCGGGATCAGGCCGATCAACGTCGTCTTCCCGCTACCGGTGCCACCGATGATCGCCGTGACCTGACCGGGCCGGGCCCGAATGCTGATCCCGCGCAGCACCGACGCCTGGGCTCCGGGATAGCCGAACCCGACGTCGCGCAGCTCGAGCTCGCCGTGCCGGTCGAGGGAACGCACCGGGTTCACCGGCGGCAACAGCGTGGACTCGGTCGCCAGCACCTCCCCGATGCGTTCGGCGCACACCTCAGCACGAGGGATCATGATGAACATGAAGGTGGCCATCATCAGCGACATCAGGATCTGCATGAGGTAGCTGAGGAAGGCGGTGAGCGCGCCGATCTGCATCTGGCCGGCGTCGATGCGGTGCGCGCCGAACCACAGCACGGCCACGCTGGCGACGTTCACCACCGTGAGCACCAGCGGAAACATCAGCGCCATCAGCCGGCCGAACTGCAGCGAGACGTCGGTCAGCTCGGCGTTGGCCACCCCGAACCGGCGCTGCTCGTAGTCGTCGCGGACGAAGGCGCGGATCACTCGCAACCCGCTGAGCTGTTCGCGCAGGATCCGGTTGACGACGTCAAGACGCTCCTGCATGGCCCGGCCCAGCGGCTTCATCCGGCGCACGATCGCGATGATGATCGCGCCGAGAACCGGTACGATCACGATGAGCAGGGTCGACAGCCTGGCGTCCTGGTGCAGGGCCAGCACAATACCGCCCAGGCACATGATCGGTGCGGACACCATCAGCGTGAAGCTCATCAGCGCCAGCATCTGAACCTGCTGGACGTCGTTGGTCGCCCGGGTGATCAGGGATGGTGCGCCGAACCGACCGACCTCACGGACGGAGAACGACTGCACCTGGTCGAAAAGCGCCGCCCGCAGGTCCCGACCGAGCGCCATCGCGATCCGGGCGCCGAAGTACACCGCGGCGCCCGCGCAGACGATCTGCACGGCGGCGACCCCGAGCATGATCCCACCTGTGCGCAGGATGTAGCCCGTATCGCCGGTGATCACCCCGTGGTCGATGATGTCGGCGTTCAGGGTCGGCAGGTACAGGATGGCGATCGTCGCCACCAGCTGCAGGCCGACCACGATCGTGATCGGCCGGGTGTACGGGCCGAGGTGGGCCCGCAGGAGTCGGATCAGCATGCGGTCTCTCTCGGCGGCGGGGCGGGACGGGACAATGGTCCAGACGGTGGCAAGGCTGTCACACCGCTGCTCCGGTCCGGGGGAGGACCACGGCGCCACCCCGCGCAACCGACGAACGGTCACCACACCGCCGACGTACGGGAGCCGACGTATCGGAATAGTACGAGCTGAACCCGGTATCAGGTAACGGTTCACCGGGCCGATGGATGTGAATCCTCTGCTGCTGGAGAAGCATCCGATTCACATCCTTGAGAGCCGGTCGAGCGGACCGGGATCGACCTGGTTCTCGGGCGCCTTGCCCGCCATCCCTACGCCTGATCGGCGGCGCGCCGCAGCTCCTCAATATCGATCTTCTTCATCGCCAGCATCGCCCGCATGGCGCGCTGGGACCGCCCGGAGTCGGGGTCGCCGAGCACCTCGCCCAGCGCGGCCGGAATGATCTGCCAGGACAGCCCGTAGCGATCCTTGAGCCAACCGCAGGAGCCCTCCTGGCCGCCGTCGGACAGCCTGCTCCAATACTCGTCGACCTCTCCCTGAGAACCGCAGCTGACCTGCAACGAGATCGCCTCGGAGAACGTGAACTCCGGCCCGCCGTTCAGAGCGACGTACTCCTGCCCGTCCAGCATGAAGGTGACGGTCATGACTGTGCCCTCTGGACGGGGTCCGGCCTGGCCATAGCGAGTGACATCAAGGATCTTTGAGTTCGGGAAAATCGACGTATAGAACTCGGCAGCCTCTTCCCCCTGGGTGTCGAACCACAGCCACGGCGTAATCTTGGACATCGCCCGATCCTTTCTCTCCGGTCGTCAACCATGTCCAGTCTGCCCGACCGTGATGGCGCTGACAGGTCGGTGACCGCCATCGCGCGGCGCTCCAGCCCCTTCGCCCGGCACGCTCCGCTCAGGAACCAAAGGATGTGAACCGGATGCTTCTCCAGCAGCATCGGATTCACATCCTTTCGTAACCACCAACGGGATGCCGGCAGCGGCCCTGGGCCGCACCGGCCGCCGTCAGCTGCCGATGGTGAAACGCAGGGTGGCCAGTCCCCCGACGACGAGGCAGTACACGGCGAACGGGGTGAGGGTGCGGGTCTGGAAATAGTTGGTGAGGAAACGTACGGACAGGTAGGCGGCGGTGCCGGCGACCAGCATCCCGACGATGACCTGGCCGTGGATGTGGCTGCCGGCGTCACCGGCGAGGGCCGGGAGTTTCAGGACGCCGGCGGCGAGGATGACGGGGGTGGCGAGCAGGAAGGAGAACCGGGCTGCGTCCTCGTGGTCAAGGCCGCGCAGCAGCCCGCCGACCATGGTGATCCCGGACCGGGAGATACCGGCGAACAGCGCGAGGGTCTGGAACAGGCCGATGACGCCGGCATCCCGGTAGGCGAGCCGGTCGAGGCTGCGGTGTTCGGCCACCACCAGGCCCTGGTGCTCGGTGACGACGTCGCCGTCATCGGTGCCCTCACCGGCGCCCTCACTGGCAGCACCGGCACCGGCACCGGCGCGAGCTGTGGGTACGGGATGTGCGTGGCGGGTTTCCGCGGCGCGGCGCAGCCGTTCCCCGGCGAGCAGGATGACGCCGTTGAGGGTGAGGAACAGCGCGGCGGCCAGCGGTTTGGCGAACAGTGTCCGGAAGGTGTGTTCGAGGACGATGCCGGTGAGTCCGACGGGGACTGTAGCGATGATTAGTAGCCAGGCCAGCCGCTCGTCCGAGGTGGTCACGGTACGCGTGCGTACCGTGTTGACGAAGGCGCGAACGATGCGGGCCCAGTCGGACCGGAAGAAGATGAGCAACGCGACGGCGGTCGCGACGTGCAGCGCGACGATGAACGCCAGATAGGGCGACTTCTCGCTGGTCGAGGACGCCGATTCGGTGACGAGGTGCTTCCAGCCTCCGCCGATCACCGCGGGAACCAGCACGGAATGCCCGAGGCTGGACACCGGGAACAGTTCGGTCACGCCTTGCAACAGCCCGGTGACAATCGATTGGGTGTAGGTGAGGTCACTCACGGTTCTTCTCGTCTCCAAGCTACTGGACCTGGGCGGCCGGGTGTGCTGGACGTGGCGCAGCCGTTACCGCCAGTACATTACTACGACGTTGTCGTATGCTACGACGAGACGTCGTGGCTACGGGATGGCGGGGTTGCATGGGCGACCGGGTGGACAGTCGTCGGGCCCGCCGGGCACGAGGCGCGCTGGAAAGCGAGGTGCTGGCCGCGCTGTGGGCCACCGACGAGCCGGTGACTCCGGCCGCCATTCAGCAGTCCCTCGGCGGCGATCTCGCCTATACGACGGTGACGACCA
>NZ_CAUVXL010000121.1:17515-27661 GCF_963555915.1 Protofrankia sp. Cas4 | reverse complement strand
CGAGGAGCTCGCAGCCCGGCAGATGAAGGCCCTGCTGACCCGGGGGGAGACCCCGACCGCGGTGCTGCAGCGGTTCGTCGAACAGCTCAGCCCCGCCGAAGGCGCGGTCCTGCAGGCCCTGCTCGCCGGCCAGGCAGCACCCACAACGGGTCCGCCCGGGCCCGGCCCGCCCGACGGCGGGCGAGACAGGGACTGACGGGGTGGACCAGCCTCTGCCCGGTCGTCGTCGCTTTTGTGCTGGTCCCTACGTCACCGGCAGGCTGGAAGGGGCGTAGCCTGCGGGCTGGAAGTGGCGTAGCCGCAGGCTGTTGGAGACGACGAACAGCGAGCTCAACGCCATCGCCGCGCCGGCGATCAGCGGGTTGAGCAGGCCCGTGGCGGCCAGCGGCAGGGCGGCGATGTTGTAGGCGAACGCCCAGAACAGGTTTCCCTTGATGGCGGCGAGGGTGCGCCGGGCGAGGAGGATGGCGTCCACGGCCGCGCGCAGGTCCCCGCGGACCAGGGTGAGGTCGCCGGCTTCGATCGCGGCGTCCGTCCCGGTGCCCATGGCCAGGCCGAGGTCGGCCTGGGCGAGCGCGGCGGCGTCGTTGACGCCGTCGCCGACCATCGCGACGACCCGGCCCTGCGCCTGCAACCGGGACACGACGTCGACCTTGTCCGCAGGGAGCACCTCGGCGATCACCTCGTCGATGCCGACCTGCGCGGCGACGGCGCGGGCGGCGCGGATGTTGTCGCCGGTGAGCAACACCGGGGTCAGACCGAGGTCGCGCAGCCCGCGGACCGCGTCGGCCGAGGTGGGTCTGACGGTGTCGGCGACGACGAGGACCGCGTGGGCGGCACCGTCCCAACCGGCGAAGACCGGTGTCCGGCCGTCCTGCTCGGCGACCTGCGCTGCCACATCGAGTTCGTCGGGGATGTGGACCGAGCGGTCGGTCAGCAGCCGGCGGCGGCCGGCGACGACCGCATGTCCGGCCACGACCGCCTGCACGCCGAGTCCCTCGACGCTGCGGAAATCCGTCGCGTCCGGCAGGACGCCGACCCGTTCCCGTGCCCCGCGGGCGATCGCCCGGGCGATCGGATGCTCGGAGGCGTCCTCGACCGCGCCGACCAGTCGCAGCACCTCATCGGGGTCGATACCGGCGGCCGGCACCAGGTCGACCAGGCTCATCCGCCCGGTGGTCACCGTTCCGGTCTTGTCCAGGACGACGGTGTCCACCCGCCGGGTCGATTCCAGCACCTCCGGCCCCTTGATCAGAATCCCGAGCTGGGCGGCCCGACCGCTACCGACAAGCAGGGCGGTCGGCGTCGCGAGGCCGAGCGCGCACGGGCAGGCGACGATCAGTACGGCGACGGCGGCCGTGAATGCGGCCGTCGCCCCGTCACCGAGTGCGAGCCACACCGTGAGGGTGGCGACAGCGAGGACGATCACCACCGGGACGAACACCGCCGAGACCCGATCGGCGAGCCGCGCGATCGCGGCCTTCCCGCTCTGCGCCGCCACGACCAGCGTCGCCATCTGCGCAAGCTGGGTGTCCCCACCCACCCGGGTTGCCCGGACCACCAGCCGACCGCCGGCGTTCAGCGTGGCGCCGGTGACCGCGTCGCCCGGGCTGACCTCGACCGGCAGTGACTCACCGGTGAGCATGCTCGCGTCGACCGCGGAGCGGCCTTCCTCGACCACCCCGTCAGTGGCGATCTTCTCCCCCGGCCGGACGACGAAGCGCTCCCCCACGGCCAACTGCTCCACGGGTAGCCGCTGCTCCCGGCCGTCGCGCAGGACCGCGACGTCCGTGACACCGAGCTCCAGCAACGCCCGCAGCGCGGCGCCGGCCCGGCGTTTGGCCCGCGCCTCGAAGTAGCGGCCGGCGAGGATGAACGTCGTCACCACCGCGGCAACCTCAAGGTAGATGCTGTCCGCGGCGCTGTCCCGGGCGGCCAGGAGCGTGACGTGCATCGTCATGCCCCGCTCGCCGGCATGACCGAGGAACAGGGCGTACAGCGACCAGCCGAACGCCGCGAGCGTACCGATGGAGATCAGCGTGTCCATGGTCGCCGCGCCGTGCCGCAGGTTCGTCCACGCCGCACGGTGGAAGGGGAACCCACCCCACACCACGACCGGCGCGGCCAGCGTCAGCGACAGCCACTGCCAGTTCTCGAACTGCAACGCGGGCACCATCGCCAACAG
The DNA here is from genome assembly GCF_963555915.1 of Protofrankia sp. Cas4. Lineage (NCBI taxonomy): Bacteria > Bacillati > Actinomycetota > Actinomycetes > Frankiales > Frankiaceae > Protofrankia > Protofrankia sp. Cas4. The sequence goes on along the minus strand of NZ_CAUVXL010000121.1, from coordinate 25,476 downwards.
CAGCACCGGCAGACTCAGCACCGCGGCGACGACCAGCCGGGTACGCAGCGGACCGGTCTGATCCGCCTGCGCTGCCCCGGTGGTCTCGCCGGCATCCCCGTCGAGGCTCGCCACCGCGCCGGCCGGCCGCTCCGTTCGCGGCTGGGGCACGAAGGCCCGGTAGCCGGCCTTCTCCACCTCGGCGATCAGGTCGGCTGCGGTGAGCCGGCCGGGGTGGACGACATGCGCCTGCTCGGTGGCGTAGTTGACCGCAGCGCTCACACCGTCAAGCCTGTTCAACCGCTTCTCGATGCGCGCCGCGCAGGACGCGCAGGTCATCCCCTCGATCGACAGGTTGGTGGCACCGCCGCCGACAGGCCGCGCGTCATCCACGGTCGCGCTCATCACGAATCTCCCTCTGACCTCAGCGATCTTTCGACGCCAGCCCGGCCAGTGCGTAGCCGGCCTCATCCACGGCGGTGCGAACCGGCGCCTCGTCGAGCGGCTGTTCGCTGGTCACGGTCACCGTGCCGGCGGAAAGATCGACGGAAACGTCGCTGACACCCGCAAGGCGGCCGATCTCGCTGCGCACCGCGCTGACGCAGTGCGCGCAGGTCATGCCGACAACGGTGTAGGTGGATGTGATCACAGCTGGTTCCTTCCAAATCAGATGATCAATATCGGGGCGGGTCGACCAGGTTTCAGGTCAGGACCGGACCAGGCGGGCGATCGCCGCCGAGGCCTCCCGTACCTTGCGGTCGGCCTCGTCACCACCGGCCGCCGCGGCCCGCACGACGCAGTGCGTCAGGTGCTCATCAAGGAGACCCAACGCGACCGACTGCAGCGCCTTCGTCGCCGCCGACACCTGAGTCAGGATGTCGATGCAGTACTCCTCCTGCTCGACCATCCGCTGCAGCCCCCGGATCTGGCCTTCGATGCGGCGTAACCGCTTGAGGTGGTCGTCCTTGTTGCCGATGTAGCCATGACCGACGTCCATAAACCCTCCAACACCAATACCCACTAGGGGTATCCTGAGTCGAAACGCTATACCGGTACCAGGTATCGGTCAAGGAGCGGCCGGCAGGGAGCCGGGATCGCCAGGGCGAACCCGCGGAAGATCCCGGCTCCGGTCAGGTGACGGTCAGGTGACGGTCAGGTGACGGTCAGGTGACGGTCAGGGTCACGACGGCGGTGTGCAGTACCGCCGCGGTCTGGAACTGCACGAACACCCGCCAGTTGCCGGCTTTCGCCATCATCGCCTCGAAGGACAGCACCGGACCGCCACCCGCAGCGCTGGTCGCGCCCACCGGGTGCAGATGAGCGAAGGCAAGGTCGCCTTCGTGGAAGGCACTCAGGTGCGCGTAGGTGTCCAGATAGGGCTGCAGGTCGGTGACGGGCGTGCCCTCCTTGGACACCGTGACCGTCAGCGTGTGCGCCGCCCCGGCCATCACCTCACCGGCCAGGGTCAGGGTGTAGCCGTCGACCTGTGTCGTGGTCGATGCGGGCGGCAGCGGCGTGACGGCGGACCTCCCGGCAACGGTGACCGGCTGACTGAGGACCAGCGGCAGGTCCTGCCCCGAGCTGTTCGTGGTGATGAACGAGGCGTAGACCCGGTACGAGCCCGGCTGCACCGCGTCAAGGGGCACCGTCCAGGTACCGTCGCCGGCCATGGTCGGGTGCACGTGCTGGAAGCCGGTGAGATCGGACCGGACCAGATAGAGGTGCATCAACCTGGTCTGATCCGGCCTGAACGCGGTGACCGGTGCACCAGTTCCGCCCACGATCTGGAACCGGAACGAAGTCGGCGCATCGGCTGGCAGCGAGGACACAGCCGGGACGAACCGGAAACCGGATGCCTCGGCGGTGAGGCCGTCGCCCACCGGCTGTTCCGCCGTACCTGCCATACCTGCCATCCCGGCGTGCCCCGATGCAGACGGCGCCATCATCGTGGGCGCCATCATCGTGGGCGCCATCATGGTGTGTTGCATCGTCGGCGTGGTCGTGGAACCACCGCCACAGGCGGTGACCGTCAGTCCGACGGCAACGGTCACACAGGCCGCCACGAACACGGACCGGACATGGGCGTGCGAACGCGACAAAATCGACATCGACATCAAGAATCTTCCCGGACGGCACGCGACGCTCGCGTGCGGGTGGACGGACACGTCAGCCGACCCGAGCCCTCGCTCCGGTCAGCGACGCCCTGTCACGTCCGGGACACGCACAACCTCACCAGCAGACACGAACCAGCCGGCGGTGGGGCGCGGCACCCATGACCCGCACGGTCGGTACCGGCGTTCCACAGCCGGACGGGCCACGCCCACGCGACCACGCCGAGCAGAAGGGCCAGCAGCCAGGCCAGACCTGGCCGGGGAGGTGACGACACGCACAACGTGCCATGGCCGCGGCCATCACCTCTGACCACGGCCGGCGTCTGGGACACCGCGGACACCGCGGACAGTGCGGGAAGTGCCTGGCCGGTGGCCGGGAGGTACATCGCCATCTGCGCCATCGCGGCGGCCTCGTGGCCGGTGGCCGAACCGTGTACCGCCATCCTCGACCCCGCCGCGGCGCCACCGCCTGGGCATCCCTGCCCGGCCAGCACGCCGTGCATGACGAACAACCCGGCCAGCACCACGTATGCCAGCACCAACCGGCCGGTCGCCCGCGCCGGTGCGGTCCTACTGCCCACGGGGCTCCCTTCCCAATCGGCATTCCCAATCGGCCTTCCCGATCGGAACCGGCAACCCGGGCCGCGCAAGCAGCGGCTCCGCGTGGCACGGCGACCACCTGACATCGTAGTCGATCTACGTGGGCACCGCTGCTCGCACGCTCGGTGCTTGCGACGCCCACTATTGCGAATATCTTGCATCTGAGAATATTGTGCGTCTAGGTTGTGCTGTCGCCCCGCCGATGAAAGCAGGTCGCTCATGACCACGCGCTCGCTCGCCACGCTCCCCCCGGCCGGCTCGTCCACGTCCCGGTGGCAACGTGTGCGCGGCTCCATGACCCGCCGTGAGTGGAGCCGCACGGCCGGCATGGCCGCATTCATCCTGGCCCTGCACGTGATCGGCTGGTTCGTCCTCGTCGCAATCGTCGCGCCAGAGCACTACAGCCTGGGGACCAAGACCTTCGGCGTCGGTATCGGGGTGACCGCCTACACCCTGGGGATGCGCCACGCCTTCGACGCCGACCACATCTCGGCCATCGACAACACCACCCGTAAGCTCATGAACGACGGCCAGCGACCGCTGTCGGTCGGCTTCTGGTTCTCTCTCGGCCACTCCACCGTCGTCTTCGCGCTGGCGTTCCTGCTCTCGCTGGGCGTCAGAAGCCTGGCCGGTCCGGTAGGTGATGAGAACTCCGAGCTGCACAACGTCACCAGCCTGATCGGCACCACCGTCTCCGGCATCTTTCTCTATATTATCGCGATCATCAATATTGTTATCCTTGCCGGGATCTGGCGTGTCTTCCGGCAACTGCGCACCGGCGTCTTCGACGAGGCAGCGCTGGAGGACCAGCTGAACAACCGCGGCTTCATGAACCGTCTACTGGGCCGGTTGATGAAATCAATCACCAAACCCTGGCAGATGTACCCGTTGGGCGTGCTGTTCGGCCTCGGTTTCGACACCGCCACCGAGATCGCCCTGCTGGTGCTCGCCGGCTCCGGCGCCGCTTCCGGCCTGCCGTGGTACGCGATCCTGTGCCTTCCCGTCCTGTTTGCCGCGGGAATGAGCCTGCTCGACACCGTCGACGGATCGTTCATGAACTTCGCCTACGGTTGGGCATTCTCGAAACCGGTCCGTAAAGTTTACTACAACCTCACCATCACCGCACTGTCGGTGGCTGTCGCCGTCATCATCGGCACCATCGAACTCCTCGGGCTCATCGCCGAGAAACTCTCGCTGCACGGTGCATTCTGGGACTGGATCAGCGGCCTGGATCTGAACATCGTCGGTTTCGTCATCGTCGGTATGTTCTTCGCCACCTGGGCTATCGCGCTGGCTGTGTGGAAAATCGGCCGTATCGAGGAGAAATGGACCGCCGACAGCTGATTGCGCCCGGCAGGAGGGTCGCGGCGTCGCGGGTCGATCCCGGGCAGGCCGGGCTCCACGACCAGCCGGCGATCGCCCGTCCCCGGTGCCAGTCGGGTTCGCAGTCAGTCGGGTTCGCCGAGATCGAGTTGGAACCAGACAGTTTTGCCGGTGCTGGTGGGTCTGGCGCCCCAGTTGGTGGCGAGTTCCGCGACGAGTTGCAGGCCCCGACCGCCTTCGTCGTCGTCGGTGGGGTGCAGGAGGCGGGGGACGCGGCTGTCGTCGTCGGAAACCTCGACATAGAGGGCATCGCGACCCTGGCGGATGGCGAGTTCGAAGGGGGTGGCGGCGTAGCGGATGGCGTTGGTGACCAGTTCACTGACGAGAAGTTCGGCGATGTCGAGAAGTTCCGGGAGTTTCCATTCGGTAAGGCTGGCGGTGGCGACACTACGGGCGATCTTGGCGGCGCGGGGTTCCGGGGTGAGGACGACGGTGTTGGTGTACGCGGTCGTCGCAACGCTGGCGTGGACGAGCAGGAGCGCGACGTCGTCGTCATAGCCGTCGGTGCGGTCGAGGAATGTCAGAAGCCGGTCAGCGGTGGCGTGGAGGGTGCCGGGGCGGGCGAGGACGCGTAGGAGGCGTCCGGTTCCTTCGTCTATGTCGATGGTGGCGGATTCGACGAGTCCGTCGGTGAACAGAGCGAGGATGGAGCCCGCGGGAAAGCGGTAGCGGGTTTCGGTGACGGTCTGGCGGCCGACGCCGAGAATGACGTCGTGGGTATCCCCACCGCCGTCGAGGAGGTGGACCTGGCCGTCGGGGTCCCGCATGGCAGGGGGCAGGTGGCCGGCGTTGGCCACGGTGATGCTGGCGGTGGCGGGTTCCCAGATGGCGTAGATCGCGCTGACGAGCGTGCCGTCGGGCCCGGTTCCGATCGCGCGAACAAGATCGTCAAGGTTGGTGAGTACGTCGGCGGCGGTCAGGTCGAGAGCGGCGAAGGCGCGGACGGCGGCACGTACCTGGCCCATGGCGGCGGCCGCGGTCAGGCCGCGGCCCATGACGTCGCCGATCACCAGGGCGACCCGCCCTGCGGACAGCGGGATGACGTCGAACCAGTCGCCGCCGACCTCGGTGCCGGCGGTTCCGGGTTCATAACGCCAGGCGACGTCCAGGCCTTCGACGGTGGGTACGTCGCCGGGCAGCACACTGCGTTGCAAGGTAATCGCGGCGGCGCGTTGCCGGGCGTAGGCGCGGGCGTTGGCGATCGCGGACGCGATCCGGCTCCCCAGCTCCCCGGCGGTCCGCGCGTCCACGTCGGTGTAGATCCGCCCGGACGGACCCAGGCCGAAGTGGACGACACCGTGAAACTCACCCCCCGCCACCAGCGGCACCGCCAGGCCGGAGCGGATACCGAAATGCCGGCGATAGTCCTCCGTGCCGGGAATCGCAATGCGGTCGACCATTTCCTGGTCGAACGTCAAATGGATGGGGCGCCCCAGCGTCAGGGCAAGGTGGCCGGGAGTACCAGGCCGCATCTCGAGAAGGCGCCCGGCGGTGTCGTCGGCTCCGGGCAGGGGCGGAGCCCCAGGCAGGTGCGCCCAGACCACTCTGCGCATCAGCAGCGGGTGCGGCCTCGCGTCGGGGTCCATCGGCTCGTCGGTCAGCAGGACCACGCACTCGTCGGTGAACTCCGGGACGACGAGCTCGACCAGCTCCTGCAGGGTCGCAGCCAGGTCCAGCGACGCTCCGACCAGCCCGCTGGCCCGGCCGAGCAGCCGCAGCCGCCGCTCCACCGCGTCACGCTCGGCTTCTGCCCTACGCTGATCGGTGACATCGACCACCGCCTGACCGACCGCTACCGTTACGCCGCAACAATCCCGCAGCGGGTAGCAGGAGACACGGTGGATGCGTTCCTCGGGCCAGCGGAGCCGGGTCACGTCGATGATCTCCACATCGAGGCTCGCCTGCCCGGTCGCCAGTACGTGGCGGGCCATGTCCCATGCGGCGGACGCCACCTCGGGCATCACCGCGGGTGCGGGCCTGCCCACGATCTCCTCGGCGGTCAGCCCAGTCAGCGCGAGCATCGCCTGGTTTACCCGAAGTACCCTCAGCTCGCGGTCAAAGATCGTCAGGGCGATCGGGACAACCTCGAACAGCTCACCGGCTAAGGCCGACACAGCCAGCTTCCTCGACCCCGCCGTGGTGCGCGGTCCCGGGGGACCCGACTGGCTGTTCATCGATTCATCGATGTGTTGTACCCCCGAAGCCGTGGCGTCGCATCCAGGTGCTCGTGCACTTCCCGTGCTCGTCGGCACCAAACGTCCAGGTGGCCGCCGCGCTGATGCAGGGCCGGGTCCCGTGACACCTCCCCGGCCGCCTACCGTGCGTCACCAACCGTTCTGGACGTCGACGGGACCCCGGTCGCCGGCCGAACTCGCCAACGCCGGCCCGGGGACTCCGGTAGGTCATCCATGTATTACGCGGACGCGATCCGCATCGAGTTCGGGTTGTGACACTGCGAACCTAACGTCGCAGCAGCGTCCCTGGCCTTCGGACCGGTCGAGCAACCTCGTGCCGACAAACCGGTGGCGACCTGCGTCGCCGTCAGCTGCCGCCGCAGGGCAACGCTGGCAACCCTGTCGGGTGCAGACTCACCATGTGGACACCATGGACTATCCGAACCTGATCCGCCATGAGGGCGAGGCGCTGCTGAGCGCCGTGACCGGCAACCTCGACCGCCCGGTGCCCACATGTCCCGGCTGGGATGCCCGCCGGCTTGTCGGTCATGTCGGACGTGTGCTGGAGGCCCAGACGACCCACATACGCCGGGCGACGACGCAGCCGCCGGAGCGGGTCGGACCGCCGCCGACCGACGACACCGAACTGATCGACTACTACCATCAATGTCTCGACCTGGCGGTCGACATCCTCACCTCGGTCGACGCCGACCTGCCCGCGTGGAACTTCACGCTGGCGCCGAAGATCGCCCGATTCTGGCCCCGCAGGCTGGCACACGAACTGCTCGTACACCGGTACGACGCGGCGAACTGCGCCGGCCTGACATGGACGGTCGAGCCGACCTTCGCCGCTGACGGGGTGGACGAGGTGCTCACCGTCCTGCTTCCGGCCGCCAGGGCGGCCGGGGTGACGCCGGTCGCCGCCGACGGAAGCGCGCACGTACACCTCACCGACACCGATGGGGAATGGCTGGTCCAGTTGGACGGCACGACGGTCGAGGTGAGCGTCGGCCACGCGAAAGGGGACGGGGTGCTGCGCGGACCGGCCGACAAGGTACTGCTGGCGCTGTGGGGACGGGTGGCGCCGGACTCGGACGGCCTCACAGTCCTCGGTTCCGCAGAACTCATCCAAGCACTGCTGCCTGGGCGGTGACACAGGGTGTCCGGGATGGCGGATTCGACGCCGATTCCGGCCGCTCTGAATAGCACGCCGGCGGGATAGCAAGAACCGCAACGTGGCTGTTGACAGGTATTCGCCGCAGCAGCGAAGATTCGACCATGGCGACTATTTCGGCGAGTGCGCTCTGTATCGCACCCTTGGATAGGGTATGGGCTACGCTGACCGACCTGTCCAGGTATCCGGACTGGAACACCGTGCACATCTCCTTCCCCAAAGGAGCACCCGCGGCCCTCGAGCCGTCGTCGACGTTCACCCAGAAAATATCGAACATGGGAACGTCCGCCGAGGTCAGATGGACGATCACGACGGTGGAGCCACCACGGCTGCTGGAGTTCAAAGGCCTCGGTCCGATGAATACCTCCGTCCAGACGTCCTACGAGGTCGACACGGTCGAGGGAGGCACCCGGGTCACCGTTACGAACGAATTCACCGGCACCATGGTCAGAATCGGGGGCAGGCGACTCACCACCTCCGCGCAGACTGCTCTTGAAACATCGCTGGCGAAATTCAAGGACGTTGTCGAGTACTAAGAGC
>NZ_CAUVXL010000121.1:0-16969 GCF_963555915.1 Protofrankia sp. Cas4 | reverse complement strand
TAAGCCTGGTGGATGCACCGAACGATTTTCGTGATCTTTTTTGATCTTTCGGAAGCGGTTCTCCGGGATTCCGATGATGGCGATGTGTTCGGCCGCGGCTGTCGGGCCTGTCGCCTCGAACGCCTCAACATCCGCCGGCTCGATCCGGTCGTCCGCCCGCACGTCGACGACCACACCCGTCCCGTCAGCCAAGCGGGCAAAGAAGTCCGGTGCGTGGCGCCGTTCCCGAACGCCGTCGTGCCAGCGCAGCCAGAACGGCTGCGCTGGCCAGACCCGCCACGTCCCGGTCGAAGCCGAGGAGCATCACGTGATCACCTGTCGTGGCCGACCACCACCAGCCCGGAAAATGCCGCCTTCCCCGCGACCAGCCGAACGGCCGGATCGACACGGCGTCCTCGAACGGCACGTTCCAGCAGGTCGGCAACGTCTCCCGACGGCGCGCCCCGGACGCCTCCACGAACTCCAGCCCGAACTCGAAACCGGCAGCTACGGCAGCTACGGCAGCCACGGACACCAGCCCGAGGCTAAATCACGATGATCAGGACCGGGCCAACTTCACTGGCACGAACTCCCAACAGGCCGGATTCGATGACAACGGGCCGACTTCGATGGCGAAGGACACACGAGCCCGGTGCGCCGAGACCCGAACCGTCAGGTGGGGCCAGAACTCCCACCCGCGACGCCACCCGGCATCACAACGGATACCAGGGGTATGATCAACACTACACGCGGGCATCGCGCTTGACGGCCAGCGGCCAGCGGCCGGAGGTAGAGGTAGAGTATGTATTTGATGCCGTCCCATCGCGGTGGGTACGGAAGTGAGCCCCGGGAGATCCTGCCGGACGACAGGGCCCGGGGCTTCGCGCTGTCTACACCTCCGTCAGTACCCGATCGGGATGATCGTCAACCGAGACTCGATCGTTTTCGCGAACGCCGGCTCACCGGTACGGGCACGCGTCATCGCCCCGCAGACGGCATCGGGTAGCCACAGCAGCGGCTCCGCCGGGCCGGGGAGATGATCCATCCGCAGGATGCTGGACACGGCCTTGGTTGCGCGGAGAACGTCAATCATGTTCCGGTCGCGCTGATCGTCGGTCGGTCCCCGGGACTCCAGCACCATGCGTATGACGCCGCGTCCCATCGACGTGGTCTATGCGGCCCCACGGCGACGCGTCCAGGAAACCGCCGCCGTCATCATCGGTGAACTCGGGCTGCCACTGACGGTGGAACCACGCTTGTCTGGCCCCCACCACGGCGACGCCGACGGAAAACCCTGGACCGACATCTGGAAGGAATTCGGTGGAAGCCCCGCCGACCGACCAGACCAGCTCTTCGCGCCGGGCGCGGAAAGCTGGAACCAGTTCCTCGTCCGGGCAAGCTCCTGCCTCAAGGAGATCCTCACCCGTCACGCCGGCCAGCGGATCCTCACCATCGCCCACGCGGAAACCGTCGAGGTTGCCCACACGCTCCTGCTGAACCTTCCTGCCGGTTCCAGTTCACAGATTGGGTTCACCGTCGCGCACGCGTCGCTGACCTGGTGGTCCCATCGCCGGCCGGAAGCCGGCGCAGCCCGCTGGAACCTCATCTGGCACAACAACACCGGCCATCTGCCATAAAATTGTCCAAAAAGGCGTATTTCTGCCGGGAGGAAGGTGTGGAGTATGACATCAGATGCGCCCGTGCCGCTCGACGCTGTGGTTGCAGCATGGGACGAACGGCAACGCTGCGCAGCAGCGCTGCGAGTAGCCGACCGCGTCCTTGGCCGGGCAGCGCTGGCTGCCGCCCGCCGCGCCAGCGTTCGCACCACACCCACGACCGCCCCTCCTGCCTCTATCGCAGAAAAGCACCACGATTCGGCCCCGGTCGGGTGCCCACAGAAAATCGGCTGCTCTCCGCGATACACCCGCGGACTGGTCGGGGTCACGAATGGTCCACCGCGGGCGGCCCCAGCTGGGGAGGGCGGGGTAAGGCTGCTGCACCGGTGTCTCGCGGTGGGGTCAGCGCGGGTCGCGTCGGAAAGGCCGCGCGGTCTGGGGCGTGGCCCCGGTGATCGGGCCTGCCGCCGACGGACTCGGCCTGATGGAACTGTCCGAGCAGGGTTGCCGCGAGGGCCGTGATTTGTTCGAGCTCGGGTCCGATCTCTGGTGCGGCAGCGACGAGACGCTGGTGAGTGGCGATGAAACGGCGGGCCTCGGCGGAATTCCATGGACGGTTTCGCTCGTCTTGTAGTGCCGCGTGACATCCTGGCACCCCACTCCACCGTCCCGCCGAATCGCGGACGTTGTGGTAGAGCGGATGCTCGCCGCGGCGTATGACCCACACTTCCTGGACGAGCGATCCCCTGTCGACGCCTTGGGCGATATCGGCCACGGCCTGGTAGCAACGGTCATGACCCTCTGGGGTCGAGAATCTCCCGCGGCCGTTCGCCTGCTGCTGCCGGACGTAGCGGTCAGCCGTGCCCTGCCGGCTGACCGCTTCGGGGACGGCCAGAATGACGACGTGCACCCGGTATCCGGCGGCGGCGAACGGTTCGGCTGCCGAGCGGAAACGCTCTTCGCTGGATGGGGCCATCTCCACGAGTGCGTCGGCGCTTCGCTCCCGCACGTACTGGTGCCCCATCGTCTGCCAGCGCTCGTAGTCCTGACGGATCCGAGCGCCTGCCGCGCGAGGATCTTTCTCCAGGAGGCGGAGGTACGTGGGATGGTAGGCCTTGTAGTAGTCGCTGCAGAAGTGTGTCGCGCCTCCTCGCTGGTCGAGCGCGTGCTTGAGGATGCTGGCGGTGGGCGTCTTGCCGGCGCCTGGTTGTGCCATCAGGTACACCACTACCGGCTCGGTCTGAGGTGTCGTTCGTGCGAGCCGCTGCGGCACGATCAGTTCTTGGAAGATGAATTCGTGGACATCGGGGTCGAGGGTCTCTTCAAACTGGTTCATCCTCGCCCCGCAGTCAGTTCCCGAAGTCGTTCCGCGTAGTCCTCGGTGACACGGACGATTGCGTCGTGGTCGGTCGCGAGAAGTGTCGTCTGGTCTTGTACGCAGGCGTTCTGGGCCAGCTTCCACCGGTCGATTTTTGTCGCGTCAGGGCGGGGCTTTTGGCGCTCCTGCACGATTTTCTCGCTGTACCAGGAGATCAGCCGTCCAACGGTCTCGACGGCAACTTCGTACGAGACCGCCTCAGCGGATTCCCATACCCGCCTCGAAACCCCCGACAGAACACTTCCGTCGTCCCAACGTTCCTCAACGGCCATCGTCGCTCCAGCGGGCTTCAGGTCCGTCCTCGGACGTTTCGTTCACAGCGCTGGCCCCGGCCAGCCGCGCGACTGGCGAAGGCCGCTGTGTGCTCAGTCTGCGCATAGTCCCGACGATCCACCCGCGCCCCCGCTACATCGTCGCCCGGCACAGCACATGCCGGACGTCACGATCACGATCTCCACTGGTGAACCCATCGTGACAGAAGACGTCAACAAATGTGACAGAAGCCCCGGTTCCCTGCTCCGCTCCTACCAGACCCCGAAGAAACGGGGTGCATCAGTGGTTGAGCCAGCCTGCCTGTCTCTGCGACCTTCATGCTCCATCCTGGGCCGAGATGGGCTTGCAGCGTGGCTGGGCGGAGAGGGGTTTGCAGCTGGGCCTGAACAGTGAGGAAATCCGTGGTCTCGTGAGCTGTCCAGGGCCGGTTGCGTTCGACCTCGATCGCCGCTCGTAGCCCTGGCGGCCGTTCCCACTCTCCATTCGGGTCGAGCTGGTTGTGGTACCCCGGCTCACCTTCGCCGCGGCGGAACACCGCGACCTCCCCGACGATCCGGTCAGCATCGATCCGGTCAGCCAGCGCCGGCACGCCCACGTAGGAGCGGCGCGCGTTCTCCGGAACGGTGAGCCGGCCACCGCCGCGATCCTGGACCTGGTCGTAGTAGCGCTTGAGGATTCCCTGCTGGCTCATCGCCTCGGGCACGCCGAGGAACGCGGCCGCGATCCGGTAGCCGGCAGCGTGGTAGCGGCGCATGTCCTCGACCACCGACGCGGGATTGCCCGCCGTCGACTGGACGACGGCGTTGAACCTGTGCTCGCGGATGTGGTCATGCATCATCTGCGCCCACCGGCGTCCGGCGGCGCCCGTGTGCAAGGCCATCGACTGGTCGTCCTCGGCCATGAGCCGGTCGTATTCCGGGTGGAACGGCTTGTACCGGTCGCTGTCGACATCGACAAACCCATCATCGAACGTCGCGCCGATGTCCGGGGTGACCCGTGACTTCCCGCTGCCGGGCTGAGCGACGAGGAACACCACCACAGGCGCGTCCACCGGCCGGGCGCGGCGGGTCTCCGCCGGGACAATGAGCTCCCGGAAGATCCACGCTGCTTCTTCCGGGGGGACCTCATACGGGCTGGGAGTGCTGACTACTCAGCCCTCCCGCACCTGGACGGCCAGCTCGCTGAACCGGACCCGCGCGGCCCTGATCGCTTCCGGGTCGGATGGGTTCAGCGCATCCCGCTCGGCGATCACCGCCAGGCACCCCGCCCGCCATTGCTGGATTTTCAGCAGGTCCGGGTCGGCTTTCTTCCGCTCGTCTGCGATACGGGCCGAATAGGCGCCGACCACCGCATGCCCCGCTTCCAACGCCGCCTCGTAACTGGCAACCTGCGTGCTGTCCCAGAGGAACGAGGGCAACCCGAACAAGCTCATACCTCCCATTCTCTCTGCCCGCCCGGGCAGACGACATCGGCCACACCGCCGGGAAGGCTGACCGGCGGCTTGGCGTGACCCCGGCCGCGCGGGCTGCGGGTAGGTCGTAGCCCGCACCCGGCCCGGATCCGGGTCCCGCGCGACGGGGGACCCGCCCGAGCAGCCCTCTGCGCCTGCTCGAGCCGCTGCTGCCCACGCCCAGCAAACCGCTCGAAGATCTGCGGCGCGACCATCAGCGTGTTCGTCAGCTGAACGACAACCTGCGCGAGCTGCTCGCCGAGCCGATTGAGAGCGTCCCCGATCCCATCGGGACAACGATCCTCGTCGGCCTGTTGCGATGCCATATGATCCTCCCGAGGGCGCCGCCGGTGACACCTACGTCAACGTCCTCGGCGCCAGCACGGCCCGGCAGCGCCTCGACGCCGGTGTACTCGACGAGATCCTCGTCCTCATCGCACCCGTCCTGCTCGGCGACGGTGTCTCGCTGTCTCAACCAGCTGCGCCTGTGCCGGCCTGATTCAGTGGCGCGCCCGTACTGCGAGGCATGGAACCGAGATCCCCTGGCGCACGGCACCCCGTGAAAATCGCCGGAGAGACAAACCACGTGCCATCCCCCAGCTGGTTTGCCACAAACGTCGCGCCGCCGACCTGCATCCAGACCGGAGCTCCCCGTCCGTTACCCCAGGCGCGCTCAACAATGATCGGTTCCGCTCCGGGCCGGATTGCGCGCAAACCAGCTTCCGGACTCACCGCGCCGGCCGCCTTCCCATCGGGGAACCGTCCGAGGTCCAGCCCCGGTAGCTGGCCGGCCGGACACTGCCCCGGGCCTCGCGGAGCCGCGGCGACAGCAGCGGTGGAGACCACGGTCACCGTATCGTTCTGGATACCAGCCACCTCGCCCGCAGGTCGGCCACCGGCGACTGCCGCGGCCACTCCCAGCCCCACCGCCACCACTGCGGCCATCCCGGTGGCGAACACTACAATGACGCCCACCCGGCGCCGGTGGCGTCCGCCATCGCGACCGGCCATGTGGTCCGATGATTCAGTGATTTCCGGCGCATATTCATGTTCATGCACTGAAGATCATCTCCTTCTGAGATCCCTATTTTAGGGTATTACGTCGAGAAGTCAGACTGTAGCCCGCACTTTCCACGGCCCGAGACCGTCACCCGCGCGCGAACGGCCGGTGATCAGAGCGCGCAGGTCCGGAAGCCCGGCCTGTCCCGGTGGGTCCCGCCACTACTCAGACATCCGCACAGCCGACAAAAGGATAGTAATACGAAAGATACGCTGCACTGCTGTACCCTTTGACCTGGGTGCTGAAATTCTCGTGGAACCACCAGTACCGGTTACCGTTGATCGTTTGACCGACGACGTAGTAAAACAGGCACGCTTGCTGACCGGGGTACCCCGCACCCACGGCGGTGCAGGAAGTGTTCGCACAGGTGCGGATGTTCACACCATTTGCTCCGTAGCCACCCAAGGAGCCCACCGATGCATTCGCCGTTCCCGTGCACAGATAAACGGAGAGGAGAACTGCTAACAGAACACCCGAAACTCGCGGCGCTGATCTGCGCGCAGTGATTCCACCAAGCGTCACCATGTCTGCGTCCCCTCGCGAAATGAACGATGACGACCACATCGACTGCTGGTGCGTCATACTTCTTCGAGCGCCGCAAGCGCCCCGGCCGTACGGGTTGTCAACCTGTCAACCGCCGACTTCTCCGTGAACATCTCCCGCCTCGTCACATCGGCGTCAATTCGAAAACCGACCGCCATTACGTTAAGTAATGGACCGGATTTCTAATGTAGCCGATCCTGGCAGGATGCGGCAACTACCGTCCTGGTTATCGAAAGAAACGAGTTTCTCGTCACAATTCGGCGCACCTCACGCCGCTGGTATGCGCCACGTGTCGGCCGCGGTCGCCGATGCGGTCGACGTCTGCCCGGCTGGCAGCCGGAGCGCGGTCACCCCGATCAGTGGTCGGCCTCAGTCTGCCGTGCGCACTCCGGTGAACGCAGCCGGGCCTATACCAAGATCGGTAATGAAAGCCCACCCCGGCACCAGGTCACCGATGCGTCCCGGGGGACCGACCACGTGCACCGGCCGAGCGGCGCCCGGCAGGGTCACCAGATGGGCCTCCGGGTGGATCTCACGCGCCGGCTGGCGTTCACCGATCCCCGCCGTCGTCAGCCAACGCGCGGTCTGCGCAAGTGACAGCCGTACCGACCGGGGCAGTTCACCGCGCTCCACACCCGCCTGCGCCAGCAACGCCGCAGCCGCCAGATAGCCGGTCCACCGTCACCAGCTCGACGCCCGACACCTCCGCCAGCGCGACATATGAAACGTCGTACGGCCACATGTTGTGCCGAAACTCCCAGATCCGAAACTCCCAGGTCCGCGGGAGCAGAACCGGTCGGTCCCGGTCTACTACTCGACCGGCTCTCAACGATGTGAATCCGATGCTTCAATAACAGCATCAGATTCACATCATTCAGCCCCGTGAACCGATGCGTTCTGGGCTGGTACGCCGGGTGGGAGTGCCCTTCCGGGGCTGCCCGTTCCCGGCGCTGCGTGTCTAAGCCCCGCCGGGAAGGCCGCGCCAGGTCGATGGTCAGTAGGTCGCGGGGACCAGCGCGCTGGTGTCCGCGCCGCTCATCATCTTGGCGGGCAGCGCTGTGTCCAAGTAGTCGGTCCACCGGGTGATTACACCGTCACGGACGACGAAGGTACCCATGACCGGAACGCCCCTCACACCGTCAGGAGTCCGGATCATGTCAAGGCGTTCAGTGAGGACCACGTCGCCATCGACCGCCATATTAATCATTTTGTACTCGTAGGCGTCGGGAAACATGGCGAACTGGCCGGCGAGGTCGTCCAGCACGGCTGCGGCGCCGACGGCCGCAGGCATGCCGGTGTTCTGGTAGACGGCGTCCCCGGCGAGAAACGGCCGCAGCAGAGCAGGGTCACGCTTGGCCATCAGGTCGCAGAACTCGCGGACGATACGGGCTGAGTCACTCATTACGTCCACATTTCGGTACACTCAGTGACATACAGACTGTATGTTTCCCATACAACCTGTAGGCGGACCATACTGGAGAGGTGGACAGCGGTCAACGGACGTCGACATCCCGCAGTGCCGTGCGAGCGGCGCTGGTCGCGGAACGCGCGGAGGCCACGCGCTCCGCCCTGGTCGCGGCGGCCCGGCGGCTGTTCGTCGAGAAGGGCTACTTCGACACCAGCACCGAGGAAGTCGTCGCGGCGGCCGGCGTCGGCACCAGAGGGGCGCTCTACCACCACTTCGCCGACAAGAAGGCGCTGTTCCTCACTGTCTTCGAGCAAGTTGAGGAGGACGTCCTCGCCGCGGCGGATACCGCCACCACCAGCAGCGGCGACGCCCTCGCCCGCCTCCGGCACGGCCTCCTGGGATTCCTCGACGCGTCACTCCAACCCGAGGTACAGCGCATCCTGCTGATCGACGGACCCGCCGTCCTCGGCTGGCGTGAATGGCGAGCGATCGAAGAACGCTACGGACTCGGCGCGATCCACGCCCTCCTCGACCTCGCGGTGACAGAGGGAACCGTGCCAGCCCAACCGCTCAACGCTCTCGCCCACATCCTGCTCGCCGCCATTGACGAGGCGGCCCTGTTCATCGCCAGCGCCGACGACCCGGCCGCCGCGAAGGACCAAGCCGTTGCCGCCGTGGACCAGCTACTTACGGGACTGAAAGTCACCAACCGCTAGGCGTGCTGATGGATGTTGGTCGATGCGGGCGATGATCCATCAGATATGCCCAAGAGCCACCCCCCACCGCCAGGTGCCGTTGCGGTGCCGGTACTCCCGTTCGCGCAGAAGATGGACGTGTCCCACACTTGTACGCGTCTCTACCCGCCCGAGCCTCCGGCGACGACCGGCAGCTCATGTCCCTGGCAGGACCGGTCCCGACATGAACCCGATGCCGCAGCCCGGCGGTCAGGCACCCGAGGACCTTCGTACGTCTCGGCCTGGCTGGCCCGTCCCGCCGACATCGGGCCGCTGGGAAGAGGTGCTGCTCTGTTCGCAGGTGTTCGACGCGGCGCCGATCATACTGTCGGTCATCGATCGCGGCCTGCGGATCCGAGCCGTGAACCAGGCCTGGGTCAGGGCCTTCGGCCTGTCCGCCGAGAAAGCGATCGGCAGGCGTGTGTCCGAGTTGTTCCCGGACCTCGACCCTGTCAATGCGGAGCTGGACCGCCTGGTCATGACAACCGGTGAGGCGATCATCGACGATGAGGTGACCACGGCGATGCCGTCGGACCCGTCGGACCAGCGTGTCCTGCGGGTCTGCCGCTACCCTCTTCACGACTCGACAGGAGCCAGAGTCGCGATGGGTGTGGCAGCGGTGGACGTGACCGACGAACACCGCGCGCAGGCCGAACGCGACGCGGTGGAGCGGCGGCTGCTGCTACTGAGCCGGGCGAGCGGGCTGCTCGGCGCGTCGCTGGACCTGTCCGCGACAGTACGGGAGATAGTCACGCTCGTCGTCCCGGAGTTCGCCGACATCTGCGAGTTGTACCTGGCCGACGAGCCCTATCCCCTGGATGCCGACCCCGACCCGCTCATGCTCCGCCGGGTCGTATGGGCCCACTCCTCGGATCTACCCCGACCGCCTCCCGATCTGGACCTTCCGCAGTCGGGCGAAATGATCAACGTGAAGGGGCGTCCGCCGGGGCAGGTGTTCATCACCGGCCAACCGGTCCGCATCGACATCGACGACAGGCTGTTCGACGCCTCCCCCGCGCCGCGCGTAGCCGCGGTGATCCGGCACTTTCGGCTTCGGTCCGCGATCGTGGTGCCGCTGCTGGTCGGCGGGGAGTACCTCGGAAGCGTGGGGTTCGGCGTCACCGCGGCGCGGCCCTACGGCGAGCAGGATGTCCAGACCGCGGCGGAACTGGGGAGCCGGATCGCGAGCGCGATCGCGAATGCGCGTGCCTTCAACCACCAGCGAACCGCCGCGTTGACGCTACAACACGCACTCATGCCTCGCGACATCCCAACCGTGGGAGGTCTCGAACTGGCGTGGCGCTACCAACCCGGCACCAGCGGCACCGAGGTGGGTGGCGACTGGTTCGATGTCCTCCCGTTGCGGGCCGGACAGGTCGCGCTGGTCATCGGCGACGTCATGGGCCGTGGCCTGGGCGCCGCCGCCGCCATGGGGCAGCTGCGCACCACCGCCCGGGCCCTCGCCCGTCTCGACCTGCCCCCCGCCGCCGTGATGACCGAGCTCGACGCCGTCACCCGGAGCATCGAAACCTTCGCCAGCGTGCTGTACGTGATCTGGGACCCGGCCGGCGCCACCCTGACCGTGGTCAACGGCGGCCACCTGCCCCCGGCCCTGCGCCATCCTGATGGCACCGTCGCACTCCTCGACGGCGCCCACGGGATCATCCTCGGCGTCGACGAGCAGACGTTCACCGAAACACATCACCGGTTCCCCGCCGGATCCACCCTCGCCCTGTACACCGACGGCGTGGTCGAATCCCCCGCCGTCGACATCGGCGAGGGCTGCCGACGGCTGCTGCGCGTCCTGTCGGAAACGGCCGACCTGTCCGCCACCGCGGACCGGCTTCTGACGCTCATCAACCGCAGTGGCGGCTACGACGACGACGTCACCCTCCTGCTCGCTCATGCCCGGCCGGAGCGAGCCACCCGGTGAGCCGCACCGGAGCATATGGGGACTCGTAGGCGTGAAGACACCGCTCCGTCGGTGTTCCACTGTCACATCCAGCGCGGGAACGTTCCCACAAGCCAAGCTCTCCGACCGGCTCTCAACGATGTGAATCCGATGCTTCGATAGCAGCATCAGTTTCACATCCTTCAGCCCCGTGCACCGAAGCGTTCTGGGCTTTCCCGCGCGACCGGAGGCTGGGGTTTCTGGATTGCGGTGGCGACGGGCCGGTCAGGGTCGGACGACCACGCCGACCACGAGCCCGGGAAAAGCGCGGATTCAAACCCGGCCACGGCGAGCGCGGCGATCTGGTGGGCCGCCGTCACCCCGGACCCGCAGTAGACCCCGACGGGCTCCGACGCACCGACACCCAGCGCCGCGAACCGGGCACGCAACGAGGCCCGAGGCAGGAAATACCCCTTCTCGTCCAGATTATCCCCCGTCGCCGCGCTGACCGCCCCCGGGATGTGTCCCGCGCGCGGATCGACGGGCTCCACCTCGCCGCGGTAGCGCTCCGGCGCGCGGGCGTCGAGCAGGACACCGTCGCGGGCCATCCGGGCGGCACCGTCGGCGTCGAGGGTCGGCAGCGCTCCCGCGGTGAGCACGACGTCCCCGGGAACCGGAACGGTCTCGCCGGCTTCGATCTCGAAGCCGGCCTCCCGCCAGGCGCCCAGGGCGCCATCAAGAATACGCACGTCGGCGACCCCCGCCCAGCGCAGCAGCCACCACGCCCGCGCTGCGGACTGTCCCCCGTTGTCGTCGTAGACCACAACCGACCGCCCGGCGGTCAGGCCCCACCCGCGGGCTGACCGCGCCAGGGCCTCGACGTCGGGGAGCGGGTGGCGTCCGGCCATCCCGCCCGGCGCGGCGGCGAGCTCGGTGTCGAGGTCGACGTAGACCGCGCCCGGCAGGTGGCCCTCCCGGTAGTGGTCACGCCCGCGCGGGTCGCCGAGAGTCCAGCGGACGTCAAGCAGCAGCGGCGGCGCGGCCGAGGCCAGCTCATCGTGCAGTCGCTTCGCGTCGACGAGCACCGCTGGAAGGAGCTCGGGTCCGTTGGCGTGGTACAGCCGGCGCGCCGACGCCAGCAGGGCCGCGAGATCGGCCTGGTCGAGACTGCCGGGAGGCGTCCCGGTGAGCGCCGCGGTGGCGATCCGCTGCGCCACCCCCGCATTGATCGGTGCGTCAAGGCCGTGCAGGCGGGCGAGCAGCACGATCTCGCCGTTGAGGAAGTCCGACTCCACCGACCCGCTGCGGGCCAGGCTCTGCCAGGTTGAGCTGCTGTGCCGCTCGTGGCCGGGGATGTCGTGCACGACCAGCTGGGACAGGTCGAGAGTGCTGTCCGCCGCCACATCTACGGCCTCGATCCCGGCCGCGGCGAACGCCGCCCGCGCCTCGTCCACCAGTGCAGCCGCCGCCGCGTCGCGCAGCTCACCGGGAGCGTAGAGCGCATCAAGATTGTAGGCCAGGTTGGCGAGCAACTTGCCGGCCTTCCAGCGGTCGATGTCCCCGACCACCCCGACGGCGAACGAGCCCCGGCGCAGCTGCGCGGCGATGCGCTCCACGACCGGATCACTGCCATGCGGCGCGCGGCCGAGGTAGCAAGCACCGGCGATCGGTGCGCCCGGGGAGACGACCTCTCCGGCCCGCAGATGCGAGGACGGGATGAGAACGACCGCATCGACCACCATGGCGAACCGCCGCAACGCCGTCCGAGCGTTCTCAAGCCCGTTCTGCAGCAACAGGATCGGCAGTACCTCCGCGGCCGTGCGCACGGCGCCGTGCACGGTCACCGGGCGCCATGCCCACTGCTGTAGCAGCGCTTCAGAGTCCTGCGACTTGGTGGCGAGCACCAGCACATCGTCCGCGTGCAGGTCGACCTCGTCCGGCCCACCGGCGACGTCGAGCGCGATCCGCCGGTCGGAGTCCGGCCGGATGTAGCGCAGCCCCTGGGATCGCAACGCGGCGAGGTTCGCTCCCCTGGCCACCACGACGACCGGAATGCCGGCCCCGTCCAGCTGCGCGGCGACGGTCGCACCTATGGCACCCGCCCCGATGATGATGTACCTGGTGCTGATGGCAGTACCGTCCTTTCGCATCGGTAGGTCTAAGGCGGATGTCGGCCGCCTCAGGCCCGGGTTGCCGGGCGCTCTTACTCGTCCAGGTGCAGACTCCCGAGCGGGCACGGGCTGGAGGATCAGCGACAGCGGCTGCTCGCGCTCCGCCCGAAGTCGATGCAGCGGCGGCGGCCGCCAGACCCACCGATCACTCGCCAAATTCTCCACTGAGAAAGTCGACAATGCACCCCGTGCTCCGCTAGCCTCACAGGTCATGAGCGGTCGCACCGTCCTGGTCAGCCGCCCGCACGTCGACTACGTACGGGTGGCCAGCGCACTGTGTCTGCGCTGTCGTATGCCTACCCGGTAGCCAGGACGATCCGCGAAGGCCGCCGGCGGGGCGCAAAAAATGATCATACGGCCCCTGGCTCACTCAAGCCAGACTGCCCGATCCATTGCGGCGAGTGTGACTGACAGTAGTCGCAGCCGGCCTGCCTCCCGACGTCCGGCACCCGACGTTCGACCTTTCGACGTCGTTTCCGGCCTGCCACGGTGACCACGGTGGCCTCGCCAACCTGATCGGGGAAGCCGTTTCGCCGCAGGAGCACTCCCGCCGCTGCCTCACCGCGGGCTCCCCTCCCCACGCCCCACGGACCTACCGCCGTCACCGGCCGTCACAGCGTTCAGCCATGCCTGCCGTGTCTGTGCCAGCTACCCGTCCCACCTCTGGAGGTACCGTCTCGTGACCACCGCTGCACCCGTGGACGTCGACCTCGACCTCGACCACAGCGGCATGACCACGGCGCCGCCCGCCCACACCTGCGTGAGCAGCCGCCGCCCGACGGACCTCGCGCTGATCGTCCGCCGACTCGCAGCACACCGGGACAACTGGACACCACTGGTTCGCTTCGACCCGATCCGCCGATCGTCCATGCTGTTGGACGCCACATCCGACTACCAGGCGTGGCTTTTGACCTGGCTACCCGGCCAGTCCACCGACCTGCACGACCACGGCGACAGCGCGGGCGCGTTCACGGTCGTGACCGGCGTCCTCACCGAACTGACCGTCGTCCCCGGTCGGTCCGAACCCTTGCGCCCAACCGCCCTCGCCAGTCCAACTGCCTTCGCCACCGGTCAGGTCCGCTCCTTCGGCCCCGCCCACGTCCACGACATCAGCAATACCGCCAACGCCCCGGCGGTCAGCATCCACGTCTACGCGCCGGCGCTGGAGTTCATACGACGCTACGCCCTAGATCCACACGCGGGACTCGTCGAGATCGGCCGCGAACGAGCAGGAGTCGACTGGTGACCGTTACCCCGCAGCCCCCGGCAGGGGCCCGGACGATCGAACAGATCCTCGCCGACACCCGATCCAGACTGATGCGGCTCACCCCCACCCAGGCAGACCAGGCGCGCCGGCATGGCGCGGTCATCGTCGACATCCGCCCGGCCGCACAGCGCGCGGCCGAAGGCGAGATCCCCGACGCTCTGATCGTCGAACGGAACGTGCTCGAGTGGCGCTTCGACCCCACCAGTGACGCCAAGCTCCCCGAGGCCACCGGCTACCACCTGCAAATCATCATCGTGTGCTCGGAGGGCTACACATCCAGCCTCGCCGCAGCCTCCCTCCACGACATCGGCCTGCAGCACGCCACCGACGTCATCGGCGGATTCCGAGCGTGGGCCACCGCCGGCCTACCGACATCCGTGTCCCAGGCCACCTGGAAGGATCACTAGCCGTCCAGTCATCAACGCGCGGGATGCGACCATCCGGGTGCGGCCCGCTCAGGCCGTGGGTGCCGCGGGTATCGCGGGTATCGCGGGTATCGCTGGTATCGCGGCGCTCGCCGGAGCCGGTTGGCCGTCCCCGCCAGGGCCACGACCGCCACCGTCGCCACCACCGGCCGGGCCGCGGACGACGAAGTCACGCTGTCGGATGAGGACGAGCGACAGTCCCGCCGCCACGAAGGCCGTAACAGCTGCGACCAGCAGAACCTCGTTCAGCCCGGCGACGAAGCCGGCGTGCGCGGCGACGCCGATCGCGGCGCGGGCGGACGGCGGTGCGGCCGCGACCGCCGCCTGGATGCCACCACCTGACACCGCCTGGGCGATGTGGCCAGCCTGCTGGGCCACGGGCGTACCGGCGAGGCCGACGGTGACGGTGTCGCGCATCTGGGCACTGAAGATCGAACCAAGGCCGGCGACACCGGTCGCGATCCCGACCTGACGGAAGGTCGTGTTGATCCCGGACGCCATGCCGGCGCGTTCCGGCGCCACCACACCGACGGCGGTGGAGGCGAGCGGAACGTTGACAAAGCCGGCGCCGACACCGGCGACAATGAAACCGGGGATGAAGTGGGTCCACCCGGAATCGACGGTCAGGCCGCCCATGAGCAGCAGGCCCGCGCCGATGGCCACGAAGCCCGGGCCGATGAGCAGCTTGGCCGGCACGCGTTCGGTGAGCCGTCCGGCGATGGCGGCGGCCACGAAAATCGCCCCACTGAGCACCAGGAAGCGGATGCCGGTGGCGACGGCCGACAGGCCGAGCACGCTCTGCATGTACAGCACGAGATAGGCGAACATCGAGAAGAGGCTGGCGGACAGCCCGAACGCGGCGAACAAACCCCCGTCGAAGGTCGGCTTACGCAGCAGGGTGAGGTCGAACATCGGCTGGGTCTGGACGGCCTCGGCGACGCCGAACGCCACCAGCAGCACAGCCGCCCCGATCAGGCACCCGGCGACCTGGGCCGAGCTCCAGCCGTCGGTGCTGCTGCGGATGAGCCCGTAGACCAGCGCGCCGAGCGCGCCGGAGAACGTCACCAGGCCGAACCAGTCGACCCGACCGGCGTGCGGATTGCGGGACTCGGCGACCGTGAGCAGGGTGATCGCGACCGCGACAACGCCAACCGGAAGGTTCACGAAGAAGATCCATCGCCAGGACAACCCGCTGGTCAGCACCCCGCCGAGGACCGGGCCCACAGCGACCGCCACGCCGGTGACGGCCCCGAAGACCCCGAAGGCGACCCCGCGGTCGCGGCCGCGGAACGCGTCGGCGAGCAGCGCCAGGGACGTCGCGAACATGATCGCACCGCCGACACCCTGCCCGGCCCGGGCCAGGATCAGGAACAGCGAGGTTTGCGCGAGGCCGCACAGCAACGACCCGACGGTGAACATGGCCGTGCCGACGGCGAACATCAACCGTCGACCGAACCGGTCCGCCAGCGAGCCGGCCGTCAGCAGCAGGGCGGCCAACGTCAGAGCGTAGGCGTCGATCGTCCATTGCAGGTCCGACAGCGAGGCGCTGAACGCCCGCCCGATGTCGGGCAGCGCCACGTTCACGATCGTGACGTCAAGCAGCAGCATGAAGACGCCGATGCAGACCGCCGCGAGCGTCCACCACTTCCTCTGCACGGTTCCTCCCCAGACAGGCCTCTTACAGATACTTGTTTAACTATCAACTAGCCTAACTATCAACTACCATAGGGACAAGGCCAAGCGTGGCCGCCACGCCTGACGGCCGGAGGGATGCATGATCGGGGAGCGCGAGCCAGCGGTTGCGACGACGGACGCCGCGCCGGTGAACGCCGTGCCGGTGAACGCCGCGCCGGTGAACGCCGCCGGGGCAGCCGGGGTCGGCGCCGCGGAGCCGGGCGGATCGACGTACGTCCCGGCGGTGCTCGCCGGTTCGGTCGGGTACCTGCTGCGGCTCGCGCACGAGCGGGCGCGAGCGGACGCACAGGCCTTGCTGCCGCCGGGCCAGCATCCGCGCGAGTACGCCATGCTGGTCGCCATCGACGCCGACGGAGCGTACTCGTCCCAACAGCGGCTCGCCGAGCGGCTGGACGTCAACCGGACCGCCATGGTCAAACTTGTCGACCGACTTGAGCAGGCCGGCCTGGTCGAGCGTCGCCGGAACCCGGCCGACCGACGTAGCTACGTCCTTGTGCCCACCGACGCCGGCCGGGCGCGGCTGACCGCGATGAGGCCCGGACTCGAAGCCGCCGAGCGGCTGTTCACCGCCGGCCTGACCCCGCCGGAGCGCGAGCGGCTACACGGCCTGCTGCTCCGGATCCTTGTCGGGCCGGGTCACCCGTCCGGGCTACCCGAGGCGCTCACCGGCCGAAGCACCTTCCTCGTCGTCCACGCGCACTACCGGGTCCACACGATCGCGTCTCGTCTCCTGGCAGCAGTGGGCATCACCCCACGCCACGTCGGCGCGCTTGCCGTCATCACGAACGACACGCCGTGCTCCCAGCAGCACGTCGCCCACGAGCTGGGAACCAGCGGGGCGGTGATGGTCGAGATCGTCGACCACCTGGAGGCCCGCGGCCTCGTCGAGCGCCGGTCCTGTCCAACTGACCGCCGGCGCTACGAGCTGTCGCCCACCGCCACGGGCAGGACCGTCCTGTCCAGCTCCTGGGAACTGATCACCGAAGCGGACGCGCATCTCACCGCCCCGCTGCCCAGGTCGGAGGCGGCCCAGTTGCCGGCTCTGCTGCACCGTCTACTGCGCTACCCAGGTCAGACCC
>NZ_CAUVXL010000120.1:0-4489 GCF_963555915.1 Protofrankia sp. Cas4 | reverse complement strand
TGGGTGGCCACTCCGGTGGGGCAGCGGTCGGTGTGGCAGCGTTGCGCCTGGATACAGCCCAGCGCCAGCATCGCCTCCCGGCCGACGTTGATCAGATCACAGCCCATGGCCATGGCCAGCAGCGCGGTCTCGGGGAAGCCGAGTTTGGCCGAGCCGACGAAGACTATCCGGTCGTCCAGGCCGGCCTCCACGAAAACCCGGTGGACTCGACTAAAGCCGATCTTGAAGGGGAGTGCGACATGGTCGCTGAAGGCGAGCGGCGCCGCACCACTGCCACCTTCACCACCGTCGACGGTGATGAAGTCGACCCCGCGGTCTGTGGCCGCCATCTGCCGGGCGAGCTGCTCCCAGAATGTCGCCTCACCCACAGCTGACTTGATCCCGACCGGTAGCCCCGTCGCCGCGGCGATCTCCTCGACGACGTCGAGCATGCTGTCGACGTCACCGAACGCCGTGTGGGTCGACGGGCTGTAACAGACTTCGCCGGCCTTCACCCCGCGGATGCGGGCGATTTCGGGGGTGACCTTCGCCGCCGGCAGGATCCCACCCAGACCGGGTTTCGCGCCCTGACTGAGCTTGATCTCGACTGCGCGGATCGGGTGCCTGGCGGCGAGGTCGACCAGGCGCTCAAGGCTGAACCGGCCGTCCACAGTGCGGCAGCCGAAGTATCCGGTGCCGATCTGGAAGATCAGATCACCACCGTGCAGGTGGTGCTCGGATATCCCGCCCTCGCCGGTGTTGTGCAGACAGCCGGCCATGGCGCAGCCCTGGTTCAGTGCGGTGGTCGCCGGCGCGCTCAGTGCACCGAAGCTCATGCCCGAGACGTTCACCACCGACGGTGGCCGCAACGCATGCGGCCGACCGCGTGCCGCGCCGAGCACCTTCTGGCAGGCCAACAGGTTGTCCGTGGCCGCGGGCCCCGGCAGTGGGAACGCCGCCGGTTTGATGATGAGGTAGTTCGCCGACAGTTCCAGGTCGTTGGCGGTGCCGAAGCCCGTGTTGGCGTTGTCCTGCTTGGCCGTGGCGTACACCCAGCGGCGTTGGTCGCGGCTGAAGGGCCGCTCCTCGTCGTTGCCGGTGACGATGTACTGGCGCAGCTCCGGCCCCACGTCTTCGAGCAGGAAGCGCAGGTGCCCGATGACGGGGAACGTTCGAAGGATCGAGTGCCGGCGCTGCAGGAGATCATAAAGCGCCACCGCGCACACCAGCAGGGTGAATCCCAGCATGACGAAGCCCAGCATGATCCATCCGGTCATCACCGTCACCCCGTCCAATCGGCCGCCGCCCATCCCTGCCCGTCTCGATGTCTATATACGCTCAGGCTCGGATCGGGCGGATGCTGGGCTGAGAGGTGGGTATCGGGCGAGATGCGGCAGCCGGTGGCGACAGGCGATGCCGTGACAGGCGATGCCGTGACAGGCGATGCCGTGACAGGCGATGCCGTGACAGGCGATGCCGTGAACCGTGATGGCGTGACACGTGCTGGCGTGCTGCCGGCGAGCCTCAATCCGCGGGTCCGAGCCCCGGGCGGCTCGCCGGCGCGGGGTGCCTCCGAGGTCTTCTCAGGGTTGCTTCAGGTGGTTTTCGCGCTGCTCTCGGTCGTCGTACTGGTGGCGAGCGTTGGTGGTTGGGTGCTCTACAACCATCTCAACGGAAAAATCACCAGAGTGGATCTTGGTCTCACCGGCCAGCGGCCGGCTGCCCCGGCCCGTGGTGTCGAGAACTACCTGCTGGTGGGTACCGACAGTCGGGCCGGCAGCGGCGGCGCCTATGGCGACGCGCCCGGCCAGCGCTCGGATACCACGATCCTCGTCCACCTCGCCGCGGACGGCACCAGCACCATGGTGTCCTTCCCTCGTGACACGTTGGTCACCATTCCCGAGTACACCGACACGAACGGCCACCGCCATGGCGCGCACCGGGCCAAGTTCAACTCGGCGATCGCGGACGGTGGCCCATCTCTGCTGGTCAACATGGTCGAGGGGCTCACCGACATCCGGATCGACCATTACGTGTCCATGGACCTCGAGGGCTTCCGCGCCATCACGGATGCGATCGGCGGTGTCGCTGTCTGCGTCCTCCCGTCGACCTACCGGGACGTCTTCTACGACAACAACGTGCGGAAGGTCAGCACAAACACCAACGACCCGATGAGTGGGTTCCTCGGCGGTCCCGGGACTGTCCAGGTGGACGGCCGCCAGGCGTTGGCCTTCGTCCGGCAGCGACACGGGCTGCCCGAGCAGGACCTCGACCGCATCCGACGCCAGCAGCAGTTCATCGGCGCCCTCTTCCGCAAGGCGATGGCCAGTGGGGTGCTGACCAGCCCGGTCAAGCTTGAGGCGCTGCTGTCATCGGTGACATCCGCGCTCACCCTCGACAGTCATACGGGCATCGCAGACCTGCGGGGACTGGCCACTCGGATGCGGGATGTGGCCACGGGAAGTATCCATACAGTGACTTTGCCGACCCATGCCCCGACCCGCGCGGAAGGCGCCATCGGCGACTCGGGTGAGCTCCCCGGACTCGGCGCCGTCCAGCTCTACGATCCGATCGACCTCGAACGTATCGTCGCGCCGCTGCGCCCCCCGGACAGTGGCACCGAGGTGTCCCCGTCGCCGCTGCCGTCGGTGTCCGGGTCGGTGTCCGGGTCCGGGGCGAGCGGCGCCACTCCCGTCACGCCGGCAGACCAGATCACGGTCGAGGTCTACAACGGTTCGACGGTCGCGGGGCTTTCGTCCCGCGCCGCCACCGCGCTGACCAGGCACGGTTTCCGCGCCTCCAACGAAGGCAACGCATCCCTGCGTAGCCACACGAGTTCCACGGTTGTCTACGGCCCAGGTCAGGACACCGCCGCGCGCACCCTGCAGGCTGCCGTGCCCGGCTCCACGCTCCAGCGCGATCCGACCGCGACCCGCCTTGAACTGATCGTCGGATCCTCGTTCACCGGGGTCGTCGCAGACGCAGCGGGCGGCCAGCCGACCGGCGCAGGACCGGCCGCGACCACGGGCGGGGACGCTGCCGCGTCGGCGCATCCGAGCACCCCCGTCCCGGCCGCGGCCCCGACCTGTACCTATTGAGATCCACTGTCAGTCTGAGATCGTGAGGACTTCCGAGAGTGGCCGGCGCGGGGCCGGCTCAGCCGGGACACCGCCGGCCGCCGGCAGGCCGAGGCGAATGACCATCTGGACGGTTCCGGTGCTGTGGAGGATCTCGCGCAGCACGACTCGGATCGCGTCGATGTCCTCGGCGTGCCCGATGGGACACGCGGCCACCGAGAGGGCCGTGGCGCTCAGCAGAACCCGCGCGAGCGCCTGACCCGCTGCCATGCGGTCGATCGGACGGTCGGCGGCGGTGCCGAGCACAACGATGGAATCCTGGCCGTCCACCTGGCCGGGCCGAGCGGATGGCGCGTTCGTCGCGAGGTGATCGTCGGTGCCGGTGTCGTCCAATGTGGCCAGCCAGGCGTCCTCGGTCGCGGCAGCGTCCTGGAGCGCTGCCAGGACGCCGGTCGGGTCGGGTGTGGGTTGGATCGGCCCGCGTCCCGCGTGTCCCGCGTGTCCGAGGTGTACTGCGGTGCCCAGCGACCGCTCCCAGGCGTCAGGCGGCCTGGCTTCGTTGATGCGGATGGTCGCGAGTGGCTCCTTGCCGGCGAGGTCCCGGTCGAGGCCGCCATAGCCCGGTCCGCCGGGCAGGACGACGACATCCGGGACGAACCCGCGCAGCCGCAGGGCGATCCGCGCGTAATACAGGGCGGCACCACAGCTGATCAGTAGTTGCCGGCCGTCGGGGTCGACGGCGCCCAGAAGTCGGGACGGGTCCGCGAAGAGCTCCAGGCGCCTGTCTGCGACCAGCCAGTGCCACGGCTGGGTGTCATGGATCGACGGTGCGTGGGACGCCTCCGTGACAACTCCTTCGATCTCCTCGTGAAAAGACGTCAGGCCGTCCACCCGCATGATCTTCACCATCTCTCTCGTCGCCCGATCCCGCTGCGCTGTCGCCCTGGTTGTTCCCCGTTCTCCGCCGTCGCCTCTTCCGGCCCGCGGTCCCGCTGCGAGCCGGTGTCGCAGCGAGCATGTCGAGCCGGACCGACGATCATCCGCGCCCCTCCTGCCGGGCGCGCTACGCGTGCGCCGGGGCCGCCGAAAGGCGCAAGCACGGGCGGACACCGCAGCGCCGGACGGATCCCCGGGATGTGTCGATACGTAGCCGTCTGGGTACGGAAAGAAATTTCTACAAAGTGCTTGCGATCATGAAATCCGGCCAGTCCATCGTGTATGTTTTCTCTTACCGGCGGAAAGCCGGGAGACACCGAAGCTAAGTCGCGACGGTGGCCCCCCTCCCCGGTCCGGCCCTCTTACGAGGGTGGTCGGGAGTGTATCGTGAGGCGGCCGCCGGTTGATCCGGCGCGGTTTGACTCGGCGAGACTCGAACGGTAAGTTGCGACAACCGCCCCGGGCGGACGCTGAAAAGCGCAGTCCGGTGTGCGCTC
>NZ_CAUVXL010000119.1:13939-49390 GCF_963555915.1 Protofrankia sp. Cas4 | reverse complement strand
GTTCCCGACCACCCGTAGGCTTCGTGCGTATGTTGCAAGTCTGGCCGGGCAGCCCCTATCCGCTCGGTGCCACCTATGACGGCACCGGGACCAATTTCGCGATCTTCTCCGAGGCTGCCGAGAAGGTCGAGTTGTGCCTGTTCGACGACGACGACGCCGAGACGCGCATCGAGTTGAAGGAAGTCGACGCGTTCGTCTACCACGGATTCCTCCCCAGCATCGGCCCCGGCCAGCGATACGGCTATCGGGTGCACGGCCCCCACGACCCGGCTCGGGGGCTGCGGTGCAATCCTCACAAGCTTCTCCTCGACCCGTACGCGAAGGCCGTTGACGGCGAGATCGACTGGGACCAGTCGGTGTTCGGCTACAACTTCGGCGACCCGGACAGCATGAACACGGCCGACTCCGCCGCGCGGATGATGAAGTCGGTGGTCATCAGCCCGTTCTTCGACTGGAACAACGACCGACCGCCGCGCACCCCGTACAACGAGACCGTGATCTACGAGGCGCACGTGCGTGGCCTCACGATCGCGCACCCGGACCTTCCGGCGGAGTACCGGGGCACCTATGCCGGGGTGGCACATCCGATCATGGTCGAGCACTACCACACGCTCGGCGTGACCGCCGTGGAGCTCATGCCCGTCCACCAGTTCGTCCAGGATGAGCATCTGGTCAGCCGCGGCCTGCGCAACTACTGGGGATACAACTCACTGGCCTTCCTGGCCCCCCACAACGCCTACGCGGCCGCCGCCCGGTCGGGGCAGCAGGTCCAGGAGTTCAAGTTGATGGTGAAGGACCTGCACGATGCCGGCATCGAGGTGATCCTGGACGTGGTGTACAATCACACCGCCGAGGGGAACCACATGGGTCCCATGCTCTGCTTCCGCGGAATCGACAATGCCGCCTACTATCGGCTGATAGAGGACGATCCGCGCTACTACATGGACTACACCGGCACCGGCAACAGCATGCGGGTCCGCCATCCGCATGTCCTCCAACTCATCATGGACTCGCTGCGCTACTGGGTCACCGATATGCACGTCGACGGATTCCGGTTCGATCTGGCCGCGACCCTGGCACGGGAGTTCTACGAGGTCGACCGACTGTCCTCGTTCTTCGACCTCGTCCAGCAGGATCCGGTCGTCTCCCAGGTCAAACTGATCGCCGAACCCTGGGACCTGGGCGCCGGTGGCTACCAGGTCGGCAACTTCCCGCCGCTGTGGACCGAGTGGAACGGCAAGTACCGTGACACCGTGCGGGACTTCTGGCGCGGTCAGGACCACGGCATCGCCGAGTTCGCCTCCCGCCTGACCGGGTCGAGCGACCTCTACGAATCCGACGGCCGCCGCCCGTCCGCGTCCATCAACTTCATCACGGCCCACGACGGGTTCACCCTCCACGACCTGGTCTCCTACAACAACAAGCACAATGAAGCCAACGGCGAGGACAACTGGGACGGATCGGATGACAACCGGTCGTGGAACTGTGGTGTGGAGGGGCCGACCGACGATCCTGATGTGCTCGCGCTACGCGCGGCCCAGATCAGAAACTTCCTCACCACCCTGTTTCTTTCGCAAGGCGTACCCATGCTGGTGGCTGGTGATGAGATGGGGCGAACCCAGCACGGCAACAACAACGGTTACTGTCAGGACAACGAGATCTCGTGGTTGGACTGGTCCCTGGCCGAACGCAACGCGAGCCTGGTCGAGTTCACCGCACTCGTGTCCGCCCTCCGCCGGGAACACCCCGTGTTCCGCCGCCGGCGATTCTTCCAGGGTGACGCGATTCGCGGTTCGGGCGCAGGTTCGGGCGCAGGCTCAGACGCAGGTGCGCAACCCGGCCCGGCATCTGGTTCGCCGGCTGCCGCGGGCAGTGGCACCGGGGAGCCGCTCACCGAGGCCGGGGAGCCACTCAAGGACATCGTCTGGCTGCTTCCGGACGGCACCGAGATGTCAGATGCCGACTGGGAGTTCGGCTTGGCTCGGTCGGTCGGGATGTTCCTCAACGGCCACGGCATACCCGACCGCAACCACCGCGGCGAGACCGTTGTCGACCAGTCGTTTCTGCTGTTCTTCAACGCGCACTTCGAGCCGCTCGGATTCCGGGTACCGCCGGAGAACTTCGGCACCAGCTGGGAGATCGTCATCGATACCGGGGTACCCGGCGCGGTCGTGACCACGGCTGTCGGCTCAGGCGACCCGGGCGAGTCGGGCAACCCGGGCAACCCGGGCGACCCCCGCGACCCGCGCGGAGCTGCCAGCTCGGGCGAGAGCGGCCCGTTCGACGCGCGTGCCACCAACCGGGTCGTGAAGGCCGACGACCCCATCGAGGTCGACGCCCGGTCAACCCTGGTGCTGCGCTGTGCCGACTGAGTCACGGGGCGGCGTCACCCCGACGCCCGCCCGGACGGTCCCGGGCTCGACCTACCGGCTGCAGCTGAGCATGGAGTTCTCCTTCACCGACGCGGCTGTCATCGTCCCGTACCTGGCCGCACTCGGGGTCACCCACCTGTACTGCTCGCCCGTGCTGGAGGCTGTCGACGGTTCGAGCCACGGCTATGACGTCGTCAACCACGACCAGATCAGCCCCGAGCTCGGCGGGTCGGCCGGGTTCCGCCGGCTCGTGACCGCCTGCCGCAAGGCGGGCCTGGGCCTCGTCGTGGACCTGGTGCCCAACCACATGGCGATCACCGCTCCGGAGACCGCGAACGCCGCCTGGTGGTCGGTGTTGCGGGAGGGCCGGGCGTCGCCGTACGCGTCCTGGTTCGACATCGACTGGGACTCTCCGGACAACCCGGGAAAGATCGTCGTCCCGATTCTGGGTGACCCGCTGGCGGACTGCCTCGCGGCCGGGGAGATCAGAATCACGACGAACGAGGATGCCGAATCCGTGGTCACCTACCACGACCACGTGCTGCCGGTCGCAGCGGGCACCGCCGACCCCGGCGACGTGGCGGCAACCCTTGATCAGCAGCACTACCGGCTGTGTTTCTGGCGCGTCGCCGCCACTGAGCTCAACTACCGCCGCTTCTTCGACATCACCACCCTCCCCGCCCTGCGGCAGGAGGACCCCGACGTCTTCGCGGCGACCCATCGCCTGATCCTCGACCAGGTGCGGGCCGGCGCCGTCGACGGCCTGCGGATCGATCATCCTGACGGTCTGGCCGATCCCGAGGAGTACCTGCGCAGACTGTCCGAGGCCACCGACGGCGTGTGGACGGTCGTGGAGAAGATCCTCGAACCGGGTGAGGCACTACCCGACACCTGGGCGTGCGCGGGCACCACCGGCTACGACACACTGAACCGGATCACCCGGCTGTTCGTCGATCCAGCGGCGGCCAGGCCCTTCACCAAGCTGTACGCCGAGATAACCGGCTCCTCCCCCGACTTCGCGGCGCTCGCCCGCGAGGCAAAACTGGCCGCGGTCGCGGACGTCCTACGGCCCGAGCTGGACCGGCTCGCCGCACTCGCACTGACGCAGGCTCGGCAGCGTCGCGCGGACCTGACCCGCGTCGGTCTTCGCGAGGCGCTCGCCGAGGTGCTGGCCGCCTTCGCGGTCTACCGCGCCTACATCCGGCCGGGCGGGGCCGCAACCCTGGACGCCCGCGCTCACGTGGTCGGAGCGTGTGAGCGGGCCCGGGAATCCCTGCCGCGACGGTCGGGCGAGATCGATCTCATCGAGAACCTGGCGCTGGCCGGTCCGCCCGAGTTCGTGGTGCGCTTCCAGCAGACGACCGGGCCCGTCATGGCCAAGGGCATCGAGGACACCGCCTTCTACCGGTACGGCCGGATGGTCGCCCTCAACGAGGTCGGCGGCGCCCCCGGCGACTTCCCCGCCTTTCCCGCCGGGCATCCGCACAGCGCGGTGCACGAGTTCCATGAGGCCAACGCGACCATCCAACGGACCTGGCCGCTGACGATGACGACCCTGTCCACGCACGACACCAAGCGGTCGGAGGATGTGCGTGCCAGGCTCGTGGTACTGACCGAGGACCCGCACGGCTGGGGCGAGGTGGCGCAACGCCTGATCGCTCTGGGTGAGCGCCATACCGACACCGAACGGGGCTGGCCGGACCGGCAAGCCGGCTACCTGCTGGCGCAGACGCTCGTCGGCGCGTGGCCGCTGCCGGCGCAGCGGGTCCGGGACTACCTGCTCAAGGCCGTCCGCGAGGCCAAGGTGCACACCTGCTGGACCGACCCGAACCTCGGCTACGAGTCCGCGCTGGTGAACTACGTTGACGCTGTCCTGGACGACCGGGACTACGTGGCCACCCTGGAGACCTACGTCGCCACCCTGGTGGAGCTCGGCCGCCAGAACTCCGTCGCCCAGAAGCTTCTCCAGCTGGTCTGCCCCGGTGTGCCCGACATCTACCAGGGCCAGGAACTGTGGGACGCCTCCCTGGTCGACCCGGACAACCGGCGGCCGGTCAACTTCGGCGAGCGGGCGAAGCTCCTGACCGAACTCGGGCCTGATGCCGGAGCCCGCAAACCACCCGCGCTCGACGACACCGGCGCGGCGAAACTGCTGGTCGTCGCCCGCGCGTTACGGCTGCGACGGGAACAACCGCAGTGGTTCGGCACGGAGGCGACCTACCGGCCGTTGTGGGCGTCGGGTTCGGCTGCCGAGCATGTGCTCGCGTTCGTCCGCTCCGGATCGGTGGTCGCGGTGGCGCCCCGGCTGGTGCTGGGACTGCGCCGCGGCGGCGGCTGGCGGGACACCACCCTCCCGCTGCCCGACGGCCGCTGGACGGACCTGTTCACCGGCCGCCGGCACGACGGCGGCGTCGCCTACGTCCTGCGGCTGCTGCGCGACTTCCCCGTCAGCCTCCTGGTGCGCACCCCCTGACCGGCCATCGCGTCGTGCCGACCAGCTTCACGTCGTGCCGCGGCCGGGTCGTGACTCAGCCGAAAATCAGCCGAAACGCTGTGCGGGACGGGCCCAGCTGTGATGCCCTGAAACATGGGCAGAGGCAGAGCAGGCTGCACGCATTCCTACAAGCGACGAACCCCCTCCCCGGGACAACCGCGGGTGGCGTGTCCGACGCCGCACCGGTAACAGCGCCGTGAAATCGGGATCACAGATGCTCACGCATTCCACAACGGGTAGACAGTACCGATGAGCACTTTCCGCGTCTGGGTGCCAGAGGCGAAGACGGTAGGTGTGATCACCGATACTGGTGGCAACGAAACCGTCCACGAGATGCTGACCGACGACGGCGGTTGGTGGTGGGTGAACGTGCCCGTTGCGGGTCACGGCACCGAGTACGCCTACCTGATCGACGGCGAGGTCGACGAACTGCCGGACCCGCGCTCCGCCGATCAGCCCCAGGGCGTCCACGGTCGCTCCCGGCTCGTCGACCACGCCCTGTTCAGCTGGACGGACAGTGCCTGGCGAGGGCTGACGCTGGCCGGGAGTGTCCTCTACGAGCTGCACATCGGCACGTTCACCCCGGCCGGCACCTTCGACGCCGCCATCGAACGGCTCGACCACCTGGTGGCGCTCGGCATCGACGCCGTCGAGCTGCTGCCCGTCAACGCCTTCGCGGGCCGCCACGGCTGGGGCTACGACGGCGTGGGTCTGTTCGCCGTCCACGAGCCCTACGGCGGTTCGGACGGGCTCAAGCGGTTCGTCGACGCCGCCCACAGCCGAGGCATCGGTGTGATCATGGACGTTGTCTACAACCATCTCGGGCCCGACGGGAACTACCTCGCCCGGTTCGGCCCCTATTTCACCGACTCCCGCATCACCCCCTGGGGACCGGCTGTCAACCTTGATGCCGCCGGCTCCGACGAGATCCGGGCGTTCATCGTCGACAACGCACTGGGCTGGCTACGCCACTACCACTGCGACGGCCTGCGGCTGGACGCTGTGCATGCCTTTGCCGACGGCCGGGCCGTCCATCTCCTTGAGGAGATCACCATCGCGGTGCACCGGCTCGCCGCCCAGCAGCGGCGGCCCCTGTTCGTGATCGCCGAATCCGACCTCAACGACCCGCGGCTGGTGACCACCCGCGATGCCGGTGGGCTCGGCTTGGACGCGCAGTGGTGCGACGACGTGCACCATGCCATGTGGGCGGCACTGTCGGGTGAGCGCCAGGGCTACTACAGCGACTTCGGCAGTCTCGCGACCCTGGCCAAGGCGATGGAACGCGCGTTCGTCCACGACGGGACGTACTCGGCGTTCCGCGGGCGCTCCCACGGCCGACCGGTGCCCAACCACATCCCGGCGCATCGGTTCGTGACGTTCCTGCAGGACCACGACCAGGTCGGCAACCGGGCAATCGGTGACCGTGCCGGGCAGACGCTCAGCGCAGGGCTGCTGCGGGTAGGCGCCGCGCTCCTGTTGACCTCACCGTTCACGCCGATGTTGTTCATGGGTGAGGAATGGGGGGCGAGCACACCGTGGCAGTTCTTCAGTGACCACACCGCGCCGGGGCTGGCCGACGCCGTCCGCAAGGGTCGCCGGGGCGAGTTCGCCGCGCACGGCTGGGGGCCCGACGAGATCCCCGACCCACAGGACGAGGCGACATTCGTCCGCTCCAAACTGGACTGGGCGGAACTGCGGACGGCGCGCCACGCCGGTCTGCTGAAGTGGTACCGACGCCTGACCACCCTGCGCCGAACCCTGCCCGACCTCACCAACCCGGACCTGTCCTGCGTACGCGCCAGCTTCGACGAGGACGCCCGCTGGTTCGTGCTGCGCCGCGGCCAGGTCGCGGTCGTGTGCAACCTCGCACCACGGCGCCAACCGGTACCGGTCGAGGGCGTGCCGTTTGACGTGCCGGCCGCGTCCACCAGCGGGTTCACCTACATGCCGGGCCGTATCGAGCTCGACGGGGAATCAGTGGTGATCGCCCGCCTGCTGTGAGCCGGCCTGCTGTGAGCCGACCGGGTCAACGCCGACGGTCGCGGCGTTCGGTTCGGGACAGCACGGCATACAGCAGGCCGAGAATGCCCACGGCTATCAGTAGCACGACGACCAGCAGCACAACATAGGTCGTCATACGTACAACCGTCCTTTCAGGCCGAACTCGACACGGCGAACGTCGGCTGTCAGCCACCCACGACACCTCGGGGTCACCGGTACCGCACCCCGTCAGTATCCCGTCCGGGCGAGTGCTGCACATCTCGCGGTCCGGTCAACCGCCGGATCATCCACCAGCACCAGCACCAGCAGCGCCACCGCCACCGCCACCGCCACCGCCACCGGCACCGGCACCGGCACCGGCACCGGCACCGGCACCGGCACCGGGCTACGACGCCTTGGCGCTGCCTTCCCAGACGGCCAGGTCGTCGGACCCGCCGTCGCGGGCCAACGCCGACAACCGCGAAATCGCGCGCTGGAACTTCTTGCGATGCGGCCCGGCCAGCATCTCCGCCGAGAACAGCTCGCTGAAGGGCTGGCCGGACGCCACGACCGGGATCGACCGGTCGTAGAGACGATCGGCGAGGACGACGAGCCGCAGCGCCATCGCCTGGTCGGACACCGCGGTGACGCCATGCAGGCAGAACAGGGCGATATCGTCGACGAGCGCGCCGTAGCGGGACGGGTGCAACTGGCCGAGGTGGGCGCACAGTTCGGCGAAGCCGTCCTCGCTGGCACCGGGGGTCACCGCGGCACGCCGACGCACCTCGTCGTCGCTGCGGGGCGCGGGTGGCTTGGGCAGGCCGCGGTGGCGAAAGTCCTCGCCGGAGATCCGCAGGATGTCGAACCGCGACGACAGCCCCTGGATCTCGCGCAGGAAGTCATCCGCGCCGAAGCGGCCGGCACCGAGGTCCTCCGGCTGGGTGTTGCTGGTCGCGGCCAGGTGCACGCCCGCCTCGGCGAGCCTGGTCAGCAAGGTGGAGACGAGCACCGTGTCCCCGGGGTCGTCCAGCTCGAACTCGTCGATCGCCAGCAGCCGTAGGCCGGACAGGGCGTCCACGGTCCGGGCGAACCCCAGCGCGCCGACCAGCGAAGTGATCTCCACGAACGTCCCGTAGGCCTTGGGGCCCGGCACCGCGTGCCACAGCGACGCGAGCAGGTGGGTCTTGCCGACCCCGAACCCGCCGTCGAGATAGACCCCCGGACGCGTACCCCCCGCGTCCGACCCGCCACCGGCGTCATCCCGGCGGCCCCCATCCCGGCGGCCCCCATCCCGGCGGCCCCCGTCCCGGCGGCCCCCATCCCGGCTGCTCAGATCACGACGTCCGAACCGGAGCAGGCCACGGCCGCCGGCGCCGGCCGAACCCCGGGCCCGGGTCCCACCCGAGGCGACCCGGTCGGCGAACCGGCCCAGCGCCGCAACGGCACCGACCTGGCTCGGCTCGCCGGGATCCGGCCGGTAGGTCACGAAGCGGACGTCATTGAACCGTGGCGGCGGAACAAGGGCCGCGACCAAATCGTCCGGACGTACCTCGGGATGGCGGTCAACCAGGCGCTCCGGCATGTTTTCACCCTACGGATACACCATCGGTCGATGACGCCCCGAGAAGTACCACGCGAGGTAACTCACACCGTTTCACGCTGGCCACCGTGATATGCGACAGCCCACGCTACGAGCGATCAGCCGGCAGCGGGTCGAATGTCGAATAGAGTCTGCGCCGAATAGAGTCCGGCGAGTGCGCCATTTCCCGTCCCCTGATGACGTCGACCTGGATGCCTTCTACGGCCTGCCACCGGTCGCCGTCGGCGGGGTGCATGTGCGATCGAACTTCGTCTCGTCCCTCGACGGCGCCGCCGAGGTGGACGGTCGTTCCGGCGGCCTCGGCGGCAGTGCCGACCGCCGGGTCTTTCGCCTGCTGCGCTGGCTTGCCGACGTCGTCCTCGTCGGTGCCGGCACCGCGGTCGCCGAGGACTACGGGCCGGTCGTTGTTCCGCCGGAACGCCGCGACCGACGACTCGCGGCCGGGCAGGCCCCGATCCCGCCGGTGGCGGTCGTCTCCGGCAGCCTGCGGCTCGACCCGTCCGCCCGGCTGTTCAGCGCGGACGTGCGTCCACTCGTGCTCACCGCCCGGGCCGCGCCGGCTGACCGGTACCGCGACCTTGCGGCCGTCGCCGACATGGTGGTCTGCGGCGACGAGACAGTGGATCTCGCGACGGCACTACATGTGCTCGCCGGGCGGGGACTGGGACGCGTGCTGTGCGAAGGCGGACCATCGCTACACGCGTCCCTCGCAGGAGCAGACCTTCTCGATGAGCTGTGCCTGACACTTGCCCCGTTGCTCGCCGGCCCCGACCACGCCCGGATCGTCGGCGGCCACCGCTGGCCGAAGCCTGTCACGATGACGCTCGGTCACGTTCTCGAGGACGGCGGCAGCCTGTTCCTGCGCTATCTGCGTCGCTGAATCATCGGCGTCGCTGAAGCTCCGACCCCCGGCCCCCGGCCGGGACAGACGCTAGAGAATCATGCCGGCGGCGACCGTGGACCCGGTCACCTCGTCGACGAGAATGACGCTCCCGGTCGTCCGGTTCCGCCGGTACGGATCGAAGCACAGCGGTGTCGTGGTCCGCACCGTCACCCGGCCGATGTCGTTGAGCCGCAGCTCCGACACGCTCTCGTCGCGATGCAGCGTGTCGACGTCGACCCGGTAGGCGATGTTCTTCAGCACGCCGCGCACGGACCGGGTCGTGTGCTTGATCCCGAGCCTGGACCTGGCCCGCAGCGGCGCATCCGCCATCCAGCACACCATTATGTCGATGTCCTGGCCGACCGTTGGCTGGTTCGCCGGTCGGGCGAGCATGTCCCCGCGGGAGACATCAAGATCATCTTCAAGGCGGACTGTCACCGACATCGGCGGGAAGGCTTCGGCGACCGGTCCGTCAAAGGTGTCGATGGCCGCTATCCGCGAGGACAGACCGGACGGCAGGACGATCACGTCATCCCCGGGCTTGAGAATGCCACCGGCGACCTGGCCGGCATAACCGCGGTAGTCGTGCAGGTCCTCCGATCGCGGCCGGACCACCCACTGCACCGGGAAGCGCACGTCGATGAGGTTGCGGTCGGAGGCGATGTGCAGCTCCTCCAGGTGGTGCAGCAACGAGGTGCCCTCGTACCAGGGTGTGCTCGGCGAGCGGGACACGATGTTGTCCCCACCGAGCGCCGACACCGGGATCGTCGCGACGTCGACGATCTCGAGCTTGGCGGCGAACCCCCGGAACTCACTTTTGATCTTTTCGAACACATCCTCGTCGAACCCGACGAGGTCCATCTTGTTCACGCACAGTACCAGGTGTGGGACGCGCAGCAGTGAGGCCAGAAAGGCGTGCCGCCGGGTCTGTTGCAGCACGCCCTTACGCGCATCCACCAGCAACAGTGCCAGATCGGCGGTGGACGCCCCGGTGACCATGTTGCGGGTGTACTGGACGTGCCCAGGGGTGTCGGCGAGGATGAACGACCGCTTCGGCGTGGCGAAGTACCGGTATGCGACGTCGATCGTGATGCCCTGTTCCCGCTCGGCTCGCAGCCCGTCGGTGAGCAGCGCCAGGTCGACGTAGGCATCGCCCCGCTCGCGGCTGGTGCGCTCCACCGCTGCCAGCTGGTCGG
Organism: Protofrankia sp. Cas4; assembly: GCF_963555915.1. Classification (NCBI taxonomy): domain Bacteria; kingdom Bacillati; phylum Actinomycetota; class Actinomycetes; order Frankiales; family Frankiaceae; genus Protofrankia; species Protofrankia sp. Cas4. Next base: position 38,865 of record NZ_CAUVXL010000119.1, on the reverse strand, counting down.
TGAACAGCGACTTGGTGTCGAAGAGCAGCCGTCCGATCAGTGTGGACTTGCCGTCGTCGACAGAACCGGCGGTGGCGACCCGCAGCAGCTCCCCCATCAGAACAGCCCCTCCATCAGAAGTAGCCCTCCCGTTTGCGGTCCTCCATGGCAGCCTCGCTGACCCGGTCGTCGGCGCGGGTCGCGCCGCGTTCGGTGATCCTGCTGACCGCCACCTCCGCGATCACCTCGTCGATCGTCGCCGCGGTCGACGCGATCGCACCGGTGCAGGACATGTCCCCCACCGTGCGGTAACGCACCTGACGCGCAACGGCCCGCTCCCCTTCCAGTGGCGGCGTCAGGGCAGTCACCGCCAGCAGCATCCCGTCCCGTTCGACCACCTCACGGGTATGCGCGTAGTAGATCGACGGAATCTCCAGGCTCTCCTGCGCGATGTAGCGCCAGATGTCGAGCTCCGTCCAGTTCGACAGCGGGAAGACCCGGATGTGCTCGCCCGGGCGGTGTCGGCCGTTGTAGAGCGACCACAGCTCGGGACGCTGGTTCTTCGGGTCCCACTGGCCGAACTCGTCCCGGAAGGAGTACACGCGCTCCTTGGCCCGGGCCTTCTCCTCGTCGCGGCGGGCCCCGCCGAACACCGCGTCGAACCTGTTCGCCTCGATGGTGTCCAACAGCACCGGCGTCTGCAGCTGGTTGCGGGACGCGCCCGGCCGGGTGTCTTCGGTGATCGCTCCGGCATCGATCGCATCCTGGACGGATCCGACGACGAGGCGGGCGCCCAGCTGCGCCACCCGGGCGTCCCGGAACTCCATCACCTCGCTGAAGTTGTGGCCGGTGTCGATGTGGACCAGCGGAAACGGCAGCTTTGCCGGCCAGAACGCCTTCTGGGCGACCCGGAGCATGACGATCGAGTCCTTGCCGCCGGAGAACAGCAGCGCGGGACGCTCGAACTCGGCCACCACCTCCCGAAAGATGTGGACCGCCTCCGCCTCGAGCATCTGCAGATGGGTGAGTTCGTAGCCCGTGACAGGCACGCGCAGTCCCCCCGTCGAGCCCAGTAGACAACACCGATAGATGACAACGCCGGCAGAACGCCGGCAGAACGCCGGCAGAACGCCGGTGGATATCAGCCCAAGGTAGCCGAGGGACCGGCGCCCAGGACAGCGAAGCGGCTCGACGGCCATGCCCGCCTGCGCCCGCCGCCAGCCCGCCGCCAGCCCGGTCGCCAGCCCGTCGCCGTGGCAGGACGGACCTCAACGGCTACGGTCAGGGTGTGCCCACCATCCGGGAGAGGACCGCGCTGCTGGTCGACGAGACCCGCGCAACGGAACTGACCGAGGCGTCGCTGCACTGGCCGTCACTGACGCTGACGGCCGCGCAGCTTGCCGACCTTGAGCTCCTGCTGTCCGGCGGGTGCCCGAGCCGCCACGGCCCGGGTGTGACCGAGGATGGCTACGACGGCCCGGTGCGCATGCCGCGGCACACGGTCGACATCGGTGACGCCCATGCGCTGACCAGCGAGAGCACCGAGAAGCCGCGCCCTGGAGTGACAGTTGCGCTGCGGGACTCCGAAGGCGTGATGATCGCCGCTCTGCGAGTGACCGAGATGGCCGGGTCGGCGCTGTCGGGCGTCGTCGAGGGACTACAGCTACCCGATCACCCCGACTACCCCGAGCTGCGGTTCACCCCCGCGTCGTTGCAGGCGGAGCTGCTCGGACGCGGGTGGTGCACGCCAACTGACCCCGTGCCCACCGCGCTGTGGGTCGACGGCCTGCTCCATACCGCGGACCTGGACCGCATCGAAGCCCTCACCGCCGATGGGAACACCGTCGTAGTCCTCGCTCCGGTCGGTGGGACGGATCCCGCGGATGCGCGCCACCACCTGCGGGTGCGGTGCCTGCGGGCGGGGCTCGCCACGCTGATCGACGTTCGGGCCATGCTCGCCCTGGTGCCCGTCCGGGCGATGCCGCGGCTGACCGAGGCGGTCGCCCTCGGCCCCGACACCACGATCCGGGTCGGGACCACCACCGGTGACCCGGTAAGCGACAATCAGGTAAGTGACAATCAGGTAAGTGACAATCAGATAACGAATCACCAGCCCGCCGGCCACCGGGAGACCGACGATCGAGAGACCGACGATCGAGAGACCGAGCCTGCCCTGGCCGCGGAAGTCATCCACCGGGCACAGGTCGCGGTCGCCTACGGGCTCGGTTCGGTCATCGTCGGACCGGCGCCGAGCGCACCGGGGGCAAGCGCGCTGGGACTGCTCCTTGAGCGCGGAACACGGCTGCCGCCGGTGCTCACACCGCCCGCGGTCGCCGCCGAACTCGTCCGCGCACAGCCACCGCGGGCCGAGCGGGGGCTCACCGTGATGTTCACCGGTCTGTCGGGATCGGGCAAGTCGACCGTGGCCGGGCTGCTCGTCTGCCGACTGTTGGAGCGCGGTGACCGCCGGGTGACGCTGCTCGACGGCGACGTCGTCCGACTACACCTGTCCAAGGGGCTCGGCTTCTCCCGCGAGGACCGCAACACCAACGTTGCGCGGATCGGCTTTGTCGCCGCGGCTGTGACGGCCGCCGGCGGCACCGCGGTATGCGCGCCGATCGCCCCCTACGACGCGGTCCGCCGCCAGGTCAGGACGATGGTCGAGGACAGCGGAGGCGGGTTCGTCCTGGTCCATGTGGCCACCCCGCTGGAGATCTGCGAGGCCCGCGACCGCAAGGGCCTGTACGCAAAAGCCCGCGCCGGCATCATCCCGACCTTCACCGGCGTATCCGACCCCTACGAGGAACCCGCGGATGCCGAGATCGTCATCGACACCACGCAGACATCCTCCCAGGACGCCGTGCAGACCATCCTCGATCACCTCTGCACCCACGGCTGGCTCACGCCCACCCCTTGACCGGATCCGAGTCCTGCGCCCGGGACCGACACGCGCTTATGCGGCCCTGGCCACCCAAGTGATCAGAACGAGTCTCAACTGATCACAAATCTACGGCTACCGCCCAGTAACTCCGCGCGTCCGAGGGCCGATCGGATCGATCGCGGTAGGGGCCGCCCGCAAGGGCGGTCCCTACCGCGATCATCGGATCCGACGTATCCGTATCGGCGGTCAGGAACCACGAAGCAAGCTGGACTTTCGCGGTTTTCATGATTGGTTTGGCGGCCTGACGTTCGACGGATGATCGAATGTCGGGCTCTGCGCACGCCAGGTCGTATCCGTGACCGTGACGGCGGACGGACATGCGACAGCAGGTAGATGGGGGGAGCATCAACGCTGCCAAAAGAACCGCTCGCTGAGGAGTGGACGCCGATGCTCCCGGACTCGGCCGTACCGCCGTCGTTGGTGGTGCTGCTATCCCACCTACAGCCGTGTTTCACCGCGCCGAGTTTCATCACGTTCCGCGCACTGGTGTGCGGCCTGCTGGCGCAGACACGGGAACGAACGGTCTGCGGCATGCTCATGGGCGCCGGGCTGTCCCGGGTGTGGCCCCATCATCGGGCCCACCGGTTCTTCTCCCACGCCGTCTGGTCCCCCGAACAGCTCGGCTTGGCCCTGGCCCGCCTCGTCGTCACCCTCCTGGTACCGACCGGCGCCGTGACGGTAGCCATCGATGACACCTTGTTCCACCGGTCGGGGAAAAAGGTCTGGGCGGCCGGCTGGTTCCACGACGGCTCCGCGACAGGCCCCACCACGGTCGGATTCGGTAACACCTGGGTCCTCGTCGGGATCGTGGTGCGACTCCCGATGCTCGACCGGCCGGTGTGCCTACCCGTCCTCGCCCGCCTCGCCCGGACGAACACCATGTCTCCCCTCCCGGCTGCGGCTGGCCCGCCAGATGGTCACCACGCTGACCACGGCGCTCCCCGACCGCAGCCTGCACGTGGTCGCCGACGCCGCCTACGCCGGTAAGGAGCTCCGTGGCCTACCCGCCCGGGTGACCTGGACGACCCGGCTGCGGGTCGATGCCGCCCTGTACGACCTGGCCCCACCACGCACCGGCCGCCGTGGCCGGCCCCGGTCCAAAGGAGCGCGGCTGTCGAGCCTGACCGCGCTCGCCGCACAGGTGTCGTTCGCCCCGCTGCCGGTGCGCCGGTACAGGAAGACCGCCACCGTGAACATCGCCACCGTGCGCTGCCTGTGGTACGGCACGTTCGGCCCACAACCGGTCATCGTCATCCTGCTGCGCGAGACCAGCCCCGCGGCGGCTATGACACCGCACTGGTCACCACCGACGCCCTCACCCGACCGGCTGAGATCATTCACCGGTATGCCGCCCGCTGGTCGATCGAAGTCATGATCGAAGATGCGAAGCAGCTCATCGGGGTGGGACAGGCCCGTAACCGGCTCGCTCACGCCGTCGAGCGCACCGTCCCGTTCGGCCTGACCTGCCAGACCCTCACCATGCTCTGGTACGCCACCGTCGGTCACACCCCCACCGACGTCACCGACCACCGCGACCAGGCCCCCTGGTACACCACCAAGGCCAACCCCTCCACCGCCGACATGATCGACAAGCTGCGCCGGGTACTGATCGCCACCAAATATCAGGTCACACGCCCCGACCAGCCGACCCCCGAGGAAATCCACACCATCCGTCTGGCATGGGAGCTCAACGCAGCGTAACAGCGAAAGTCGAGAGCAAGCCCTGAGCTGGGAAAACAATCCGGTCGACAGAAAGAATGACCATTCATCATCATGATCATTTACATGCAACGCTATGACCCACAGCCATCAATATCATGCCTTCCCTGAACCTCGTCCCATGGGTCGACACTCCGGCCGGGCTGCGGTAGAATTCCTACATTCCGGATACCAGACGAAAAATTCCACTCCCGGCCCCGGCGCAATATCAGCGATTTATCGTGACGGGCACAGGCTGACGATCTCTCCTAATCAACCAGCACGGCCCGGCTCCTCGCCGACAGTCAGCCACGCTGCTTGTCGAGCGACCTGAAAATACCGTATGGCTCGATCATGGCCATTCATCATGGTAGGTGTCTCATATGCTATCCATTACCACGTCAACCATCGGGCAAAGCTCGCTGCTGCATATGGTCCGGCGCGGTGACCTCCCGTCGGATATCCGGATCGAGACTTTACCCTGTACTGACGCTACCAGCAGACCTGAGATCGCCTGGCGCACCGGCGAACCTCGACTGGAGTGGTTCCGTGCGCTGTTGGACGGCTCCCCCGGCCTGCGCTGGATCCATTCGGACTACACAGGCGTAGAGGATCTCCCGCTGGACGAACTGGCCGCCAGGGGGATCCTGCTGACCACCGCGGTGGGCGCGAACTCCCGCCCCATCGCCGAATGGATCGCGCTTGCCCTGCTCACCGCAAGCAAAGGTCTCCTCGACTTCGTCGACCGGTCAGCCAGGGCGGTCTGGGACACCAGCATCATTCCCGTAGACCTCGTCGGCCGGCGGGCGTTGATGCTCGGACTCGGGTCGATCGGCGTCGAAGCCGCGCGGCTACTGGATCCCTTCGGGCTCCGCCTTACCGCGGTCACCCGCCGGCCACGACCAGATCCGGTTCCCGGAGTCGAGCGGGTCATTTCCGACGCATCCTGGCTGGACCTGCTCGCTGAATCGGACTTCCTGATCTGCACCCTCCCATTGACCAAACGGACCGACGGAATGATCGGTAAACGGGAACTCGCCCTGCTGCCGTCCCACAGCTGGCTCATCAGCATCTCCCGCGGCGCAGTCGTCGACTCCGCAGCGCTGATCTCCCGACTTGACGCCGGCCTCCTCGGTGGAGCGGTGCTCGACGGCCATAGACCTGAGCCGTTACCCGTCGACCACCCATTGTGGCGCCGGCCCAACGTCCTGATTCTCCCGCATCACACCTGGCGCTCGCCGCACAGCCGCACCCGGTTCGAAGCGATGTTCGTCCGGCAGTTCCACCGCTGGGTGAACATCGAAGAAATGGTGAACGTCGTCGATTACGACCACGGATACTGAAAAACGGTGGCCACCGAGAAAGGTAGGGCAATCATGACGACAAGCACCGCCCCGGTAGATCCGCAGCCGCTGACAACCAAAACCCGCTGCGAGAACGCGCCGACTGTACCGCCGGTCAGGCTCGCGCTGAACGAAAGTTCGATCCCACCCCCGGCCGCCGTCCTCGATGCCTTCCTTCGCACCGGGCAGACTCCCCACCGGTATCCCGAACCATTCTCCGAGACCCTCGTCGCCGCAATAGCTTCCCAGCTCGGCGTGGCGGCCGACCACGTATTCGTCGGTGCCGGGTCAATGGGAATTCTGCAGGACCTGATTCGCCTGCTGGCGGCCGGCGGCGAGGTGGTTTATCCTTGGCGTTCCTTCGAGGCATACCCGCTGCTCGCGGACAACGCGCCCGCCACCTCGATTGCACTGCCATTGCGCCCGGACGGGCGATGCGATCTGGCAGCCCTGGCCGGCTCCTGCAACGATGCGACCCGGATGATCATCTTGAGTAACCCGAACAACCCGACCGGGACCATCGTCGAGAAAGGCGAGATCGACTGGCTGCTCGAACGGGTACCGGCGACGGTCACAATCGTCCTCGACGAGGCATACCGTGACTTCGCGGACCCCGACCGTATTCAGGATGGTCTTGATCTTCTTCGCCGCCAGGACAATGTTGTCGCGTTGCGCACATTTTCGAAGTCCTACGCCCTGGCCGGCCTGCGCGTCGCCTTCTCCGTGTCAACCCCGGCGCTGGCCGAGAAGCTGCGGTCCACATCCTTTCCCTATCGGGTCAACGCACCCGCGCAGGCGGCCGCACTGGCAGCCCTGAACGAACACGAATGGCTGCGCCAACACTGCGCCGTGGTCCGGCGTGAACGGATACGGCTCACCGATGGGCTGCGCCGACAAGGCTGGACCGTATGGCCCAGTCAGGCCAACTTCGTGTGGCTGGATGCCGGGGCCTACGCCACCCGGATCGGACAGACGCTCGCATCGGTCGGCATCACCGTCCGGATCTTCCCCGACGAAGGAGTTCGGATCACCATAGCGGAAGGAGAAATCAACGACCGGGTTCTGGCCGCAGTAGCGTCATGCGCGCCCGGTCAGCTCGGGTCGCCCGACAGGATGCTTCAGCGGAAGGTGGAACAATGAGCATCGGACCGCCCGGCAAAACCGATGCCGGCACCCGCCCCCATGGAATCGACCCCACCGAGCGGGAACTACGGGTACAGCTGGCGGCCTGCTATCGGATCTTCGACCACCTTGGGTGGACTGAGATGATTTTCAATCATGTGACGGTCCGCCTCCCCGGTCCAGAAAACCACTTGCTCATCAACCCTTTCGGGCTCCTCTACCATGAGGTCACGGCATCCAACCTGGTCAGGATCGACCTCGACGGCAAGGTCGTGGAACCAGGAGACTGGCCGGTTAACCCAGCCGGCGTCATCATTCACACGGCAATACACTCAAGCCGCCCGGATGCCCACTGCGTGATGCACACCCACACCACCGCCGGCAGCGCGGTGGCCTGTCTTCGCGACGGGCTGAGCCCGGACAACTTCTACTCCGCCCAGTTGGCCGGCCAGCTCGCCTACCACGACTTCGAGGGTGTCACCGTATATCCGGACGAGTGCGGGCGCCTGGTGGAGAATCTCGCTGACAAGAACATCATGATATTGCGGAACCATGGCCTGCTGACCACCGGCCGGACGATTCCGGACGCCTTTCTCCGACTGTGGCTGCTGCAGCGTGCCTGCGAGATCCAGCTCGCCGCGCAGAGTTCCGGGCAGACCCTCACAGCCGTGACCGCACAGGCGCACAGGCGCTCGTCCGCCGGCATGCGTGCCGTGCAGGACAGTGGTGGTGGCGCGAGGGAGGTCTTCGAAGCCATGCAACGCCTGATCGAACGCAAGGACCCCGATTACCGGCGGTGACATAATAGCGACTCGATGGCGGAACGTCGAACTGAAACGAGGACCCCGATGATTGCACCCACGCCCGCCGTCACAGCGTTGCGTGCGCTGCCGCGATCCGAACGCCGGGCAGCACTGGAAGCCATGGTGGCAGCGGAGTTCAAAGTCACCCTGCTGATAGCCGAACAGGACGATCTTCCGCTGGACCAGAACTATTTCGACCTCGGCCTCACCTCGCTGCGGGTCATTGACGTCAAACAACGCCTTGAGGCCACACTGGGATGCGAGATCGACACGTCCGCACTGCTGCGCAGCCCGACCGTGCGACACCTGATTGACCTCCTCACCCAGGAGGCTCTCCTGGAGCTTTTTGCGGTTCCCGGGGGGCGGGAAAAGCCGGTCGAGCAGCCGGCTGCAACGGCGGGCCACAAGCCTCTTGTCGACGAGCTCCTCAAGGACCTGTACGGGATCTGACCGCGAACCGTTCGGACCCGGACCCGGCCCACGACCGCGCGAACAGACCTGCTCGGGCCCGGACGACAGGAGGGACGACGATGTCGGGTGTATCCCATCCCAGCCATGAGGAACTCACGCAGGCGAGAGCGACCATCAGCCAGCAGGAGCTGCTCATCAGACAGCTGCTCCTGGAAAAGTACGAGCCGATCGCCATCGTTGGCGTAGGTCTGCGCTTCCCCGGCGGTAATGACAGCCTGGCTGATTTCACGCATTTTCTTCAGGCCGGACACTCTGGTATCGGGCCGATTCCCGCCGATCGTTGGGACAGCACTTTCTTCGCCACCACCGACGCAGGCACCGATAGCACCGACGTCAGAGGCAGAATAACTACCGTCGGCGGCGGTTTCCTGGACGGAATCGACCAGTTCGATCCGGAGTTCTTCGACATCTCGCCGGCTGAGGCTCAGTACATCGATCCGCAGCACCGGCTGGTACTGGAAACCGCATGGGAAGCGCTGGAGAACGCCGGCATCGATCCCACTCCGCTACGCAACGGCGATGGTGGTGTGTACGTGGGGGTCAGCGCCGGAGACTACGCGCTGGAGGTCGACTCGCTCGGTTACGAGGAGCTGGCTGCACCCATCGCCACGGGCACCGCACACAGCGCACTACCCGGCCGACTGTCGTGCTTCCTGGGATGGCACGGTCCCAGCATCGCGGTTGACACGGCCTGCTCGTCGTCACTGGTGGCGCTGCATCTCGCCGTCGAGGGCCTGCGGCGTGGGGAGTGTGGGATCGCCCTGTGCGGCGGGGTGAACCTCATCCACCACCCCCGGGCCCATATCCTTTTTTCGCAAGCCAAGCTGCTCGCCCCGGACGGGCGGTCGAAGACCTTCGACGACGCCGCGGACGGCTACGCCCGCAGCGAGGGTTGCGGGATGATCGTGCTCAAACGTCTGTCGGACGCCAGGCGTGACGATGACACGGTCCTCGCCCTCATCCGAGGTACGGCGGTGCGGCAGAACGGCGGCAGCGGCGCCTTCACCGTTCCCGACGATGCAGCCCGCGCTGCCCTCATGCGCGCGGCCCTCACCAGCGCGCTGCTTGAAGCCGGCGACATCCAGTACGTCGAAGCTCATGCGCTGGGAACGCCGTTGGGAGATCTGGTCGAGATCGCCGCGATCGGTACCGTGTTCGCGGAGTCCCACAGCGCGGTTGCCCCCGTCGTGGTTGGCACTCTCAAGCCGAACATCGGTCATATGGAGGCGGCGGCTGGCATCGGAGCAGTCGTTAAGGTCGCCCTTCAGGTACGTGATGCCGTGATCTATCCGCACCTGCACCTGCAGACCCCCTCGCGGCAGATCCCCTGGGACAGCTATCCGATCGAGGTGCCGACACAGCAACGCCCGTGGGAAGCGCTCACCCGGCGCGCTTTGATCAACTCTTACGGATTCGCCGGAACCATCGCCACAGCCGTCATCGAGCAGGCTCCTGCGGGGACCATCCCCACCTGCGAGGAGAACGACAGCGACGCCCATGTGTTCACCCTGTCCGCAAAGAGCGAGCAGGCCCTGAGCATGCTGGTCGGGAAGTACCAACAGCACGTGGAGGATCATCCCGACCTGTCCATAGGCGACCTGTGCTACACGAGCAACATCGCTCGGGCCCACTTCGGCGTCCGCCTCGCGGGTGTGGTTCACGACCGCGATGAGCTGACATCCCTCCTTGAGCAGACGTCGGCCCGGTTTCGCCAGGCGCCGCGCGGGGACGCGGGCGACCAGCCTGGGATCGCGCTGGTGTTCACCGGGCAGACCACCGCCTGCGCAGGGCTGGGGCGGTCGCTCTACGAGCGCTCCCCGGTCTTCCGTGGGCACCTCGACGACTGCGACCGGTTGTTCACCCCCCACCTGAGCCGGTCCGTCCGCGACCTACTCCTGGGTAAAATCGAAAATCCCGACGGACCCGACGAGGCCGGCGACACCCGGTCTGCGCTGTTCGCGCTGGAGTACTCCGCCGCGAAGATGTGGATCAGCTGGGGTATCCGGCCCGATACGGTAATCGGCTTCGGCATCGGCGAGATCGCCGCCGCCGCGATCGCAGGTCTGTTTTCGCTGTCCGACTCGGTCAGCCTGATCGCGGCCCTGGGCCAACTCAGTGCACCGCAAGTCAGTGCGCCGCAGGTCAGTGCGCCGCAGGTCAACATGTTCCGCGAGGCCGTCGCCGACATCGGTTTCCGCGAATCGGACCTGACTCTTGTCTCAAGTCAGACCGGTGCGGTGGCTGATCCCGCCGAAATCCGCACAGCCGAATACTGGGCCCGCAATTCCGGCGAGCCGAGCGGTTTCGCGGCTGGCCTGCGCACCATCGAAAGACGTGGCCGGCATGTGTTCATCGAGGTCGGCCCGCCGTCGACGCCGATCGATCTGTGCCGGCAGTCCGTGGCCGTCTCCGCCCACCGCTGGCTCACCAGTTTACGCCCGGCAGACGCAAGCGGCAGTGTGCTCCACGAGTCGATGGCGGAACTGTACACCGCGGGCGTGCCAGTGTCCTGGGCCGAATACCACCGCGGCCACGAGCGATGCAGAACAACCTTGCCCAGCTATGCCTTTGACCGGTCGCGGTACTGGCTGCCGATCACCGACAAACTCCACACAAATGCCTCGGAATAGACGTGCTTGATCTGGTGCGGTCCGGACCGGCTGTGAACCTCCGAAATATCTGTGAACCAGAAAACAGCTGAGAACCGTTCGAGAACTGAGGAGTCCGCCCGATGCCCAGTGCGATCTACCATCCAAGCATCCGAACGCTCGCCGACACGGCGGCCTTCCACGGGCGGCGGCAACCGGAACACACCGCCATCATCTGCGAAGGCCACGCCGTCACCTACGGCCAGCTGCACCGCGAGAGCAACCGCACGGCGCATGCGCTGCACGCCCACGCCCGTGGCAACAGCCACAGCCACAGGCACCAGCCGCGCGTCGCCCACCTCGGTAAGGATTCGGCGCACTTTTTCGACATCCTGTTCGGCTGCGCCAAGAGCGGAACGACGCTGGTACCCCTCAACTGGCGCCTGACCGCCGGCGAAATCGCCCACATCCTGCGCGACTCCGGTGCTGAAATGCTGTTCGTGGGAGCGGAGTTCCTCGGCATGGCAGAAAAGGTCGGTACCGAACTTCCTGAACCCCCGGCGTTAGTCCTGCTCGACCAACCGGACGCCGTTGGTGCGGGTTTCCTGGCCTGGAAGGCGGAGCATCCCGACACCGACCTCGACACGAATCCAGCGCCCGAAGATCCCCTCGTGCAGGTCTACACGAGCGGTACGACGGGTCGGCCCAAGGGGGTCGTACTCGCCCATCGCAGCTTCTTCACGATCCGCGACAGGCTTGCTGAGCACAACCTCGACTGGGTCGACTGGCAGCTCGGCGATGTGAATCTGATCAGCGTGCCCGGTTTTCACGTCGGCGGTCTTTGGTGGGCCATCCAGGGCTTCAGCGCCGGCATCACCAACGTGGTGACACCCATGTTCGTCAGCCGGGACGCCATCGACCTCATCCGGAAGCACGGGATCACCACCACGTGCCTGGTACCGGCAATGTTGCAGATGATGCTCGCCGAGCCCGGAGTGAGCCACGCCGACTTCACGACCCTGCGCAAGGTGGCGTACGGGAGTTCCCCCATCACGGAGAAACTGCTCCAACAGTGTCTAGCGACGATCGGCTGCGAGTTCACCCAGATCTACGGTCTCACCGAATGCGGCATGGCCGCGGTATTCCTGCCACCGGACGAACATGTCGTCGGTGGCCCGCGTATGAAGGCCGCGGGCCGCCCGTGTCCAGGCATCGACCTTAAGATTGTCGACGACAGAAGAAGACCTCTGTCGGTCCACACCGTCGGTGAGATCTGCATCCGAACGCCTGCACGCATGCTCGAGTACTGGGGCCTACCAGATGCCACAGCGGATACGCTCGTCGACGGCTGGATTCACACCGGGGACGCCGGATACCTGGACGAGGACGGCTTTCTGTTCATCTGCGACCGGATAAATGACACCATCATCGTCGCTGGCGAGAATATTTACCCGGCGGAGATAGAAAACGCTCTGGCCGGTCACACCGGCGTATTTGAGGCGGCGGTCGTCGGGATACCCGACGACCGCTGGGGCGAAGCCGTCCACGCGTTTGTCGTGCCACAGCCAGGCCAACACGTGAGTCCACGCGAGCTCATGCTCTTCCTCAAGGGAACCATCGCGGATTTCAAGATCCCCACCAGTTACGCCCTCATCGACCAGCTACCACGAAACCCGAGCGGAAAAGTTCTTCGTCGCATACTACGCGACCAGTTCTGGCAGCACCGGGAACGCAAGATCAACTAGCCAGCCAAAAGGCGTGCGATCATGATTCTCCTCGCACGCCCGGCGACCCCGGAAAACCTGGTCCGCCAACAGAGAGGTCACCACGGCCATGAATGGGCGAACACCCGCAATAACCGGCACCGAGCCCCTGCGGACCAGCTATGTTCTCGACAACGCATGGCATGCCGAGCGGGAACGGCTCGGTAGCATCACAGAGCTCTATGACGCCGGTACCCTGGAACTGAGTAAGAGACTCGGGCTGACAACGGGCTGGCGCTGCCTGGACCTCGGTGCCGGGACCGGCAGCATTGTGGAGCTGTACGCCGACCGTGTCGGTCCAACCGGCGAGGTACTCGCCATCGACGCCGACACCCGCTTCCTCGACCCGCTCGACGGCGGCAACATCTCGGTCCGCCGCTCCGACGTCACCGTGGACCCACTCCCCGCGGACCACTTCGATCTCGTCCACGCCCGCCTGCTGCTTGAAAGCGTCCGCACCCGGGACGACGTGTTGCAGGCGATGACCACGGCCGTCCGACCGGGTGGATGGGTGCTGGTAGAGGATCTCGACTGGTCCACCGCGTCCGTCATCGACCCACCCGCCGAGGTACATCAGCGGGTCGTCAGGGCCTGCGAAACGTTCTTCAGCAACCGTTCCTACGACCCGTACTACGGTCGGAAACTGCCCCGCGCGTTCCAGGCCGCGGGCCTCGTCGACATCGGCACCCAGGCTGTCTCGATCCAGGTCCAGTCGGACCCGGAGCATGGCCTCCGGACGTGGGAACTCCTCGTCGATCAGCTCGGCCCAGGCATGCTCGCCGACGGGCTGGTGACTCAGGCGGACATTGACGCCTTCCACCAGCTCTGGCACGACGGCACCACCGTCTGCTTCGGGCCGCTGCTGGTCAGCACCTGGGGTCGTAGACCCGTCCTCGACGACGTGGCCAGACCAGACCGCGACCCGACCGGGTGATCAACGTCCTGGCAGCGTCCTGGCAGCTGGAATGCCAGAGCGGATTTTCGGGTGGGACGGGTGCATGCCGGACGCGCCGGGTAGGCCTGGAGTCACCAGGCACCTCCGGACACCGTGCAGGCACCTGGGCAAGGAGGTGACGAGGCGGAACAGCCGGTTGGCGCGGTTGCGCGTGTGCCCCGCCAACACGACACAAAGGGCGCCGCCGTCCGGCTCCCCACGGACGGTGGTCCTGGTGACGAGACGTGGACGGACGCCGCCACGGCGGTCGTCGGAGGAACTACCCATGGCCAAAGCTGTCGGAATCGACCTCGGAACGACCAACTCAGTGATCGCCGCCTGGGAGGGCGGTGAGCCCACGGTCATTGCGAACGCCGAGGGTGCGCGCACGACCCCGTCCGTGGTCGCGTTCACCGAACCCGGTGAACGCCTGGTCGGCCAGCTGGCGCGACGGCAGGCGATCCTGAATCCCAAGGGCACGATCTACTCGGCCAAACGTTTCATCGGCCGCCGCCACGACGAGGTGGCAAGCGAGGCGACGGCGGTCGCGTTGGACGTCGTGCCCGGCCCCGACGGACTCGCCCGTTTCACGGTCCGGGGGAAGCTGTCCGCCCCCGAAGAGATCAGCGCGATGATATTGCGCAAGCTCGCTGACGACGCCGGGAAGTTCCTGGGCGAGAAGGTCACCGAGGCGGTCATCACCGTCCCGGCCTACTTCAACGACGCCCAGCGCACCGCGACCCGGGACGCGGGAAAGATCGCCGGACTCGGCGTGCTGAGAATCATCAACGAGCCGACCGCGGCGGCGCTGGCCTACGGGCTGGACAAACGTCAGCACGAGACCGTGATGGTGTTCGACCTCGGTGGCGGCACCTTCGACGTGAGCATCCTCGATGTCGGAGACGGTGTGGTCGAGGTGCGTTCGACCGCCGGGGACACCCATCTGGGCGGCGACGACTTCGACCGCAGGCTGGTCGACCACCTTGCGGACGACTTCCGACGCGAGCAGGGCATCGACCTGCGCGACGACCCGCAGGCGCTGCAACGGCTGTTCGAGGCCGCGGAGAAGGCGAAGGTGGAGCTCAGCTCGGTGACCCAGACGCAGGTCAACCTTCCGTTCGTCACCGCGGACGCCGCCGGCCCGCGGCACCTGACCGCCACGATCATGCGGTCGACCTTCGAGCAGATCACCGCGGACCTCCTCGGTCGGTGTCTCGGGCCGGTCCGCCAGGCCATGGATGACGCGAAGGTGACCGGTGACGACCTCGACGAGGTCATCCTGGTCGGCGGCGCGACCCGGATGCCGGCCGTGCAGTCCCTGGTGCGCAGGTTGACCGGCGGCAAGGAACCGAACATGAGCGTCAACCCGGACGAGGTCGTGGCCCTGGGCGCCGCGATCCAGGCCGGGGTACTCAAGGGCGAGGTCACCGATGTGCTGCTGCTCGACGTGACACCGCTGTCGTTGGGGGTCGAGACCCGTGGCGGCGTCCTGACGAAGATCGTCGATCGGAACACGACGATCCCGGCGCGGCGCGCGGAGGTGTTCTCGACCGCGGAGGACAACCAGTCCGCGGTCGACGTCGTCGTGCTCCAGGGCGAACGGGAACGCGCGGCCGACAACCGGGTGCTCGGCCGTTTCCAACTGCACAACATCCGGCCGGCGCCACGGGGCGAACCGCAGGTCGAGGTCACCTTGGATGTCGACGCCAACGGCATCCTCAACGTCACCGCCCGCGACAAGGACACCGGTGGCCAGCAGGGCATCACCATCACCGAGAGCTCCAATCTGGACCGCGGCGAGATCGATCGGATGATGGCCGAGGCCGATCGCAACCGCGCGCAGGACCAGGCGCTGCGCCAGGCGGTGGACGCCCGCAACGAGCTCGACGCCGTCGCCTACCAGGTCGAACGCCGGTTGGGAGAGCTCGGGGACACCGCCGCCGAACACGAGCGGGCACGGGCGGAGATGCTGGTCGGCCAGGCGCGTGAAGCCGTCAGGCAGGACGCACCGCCCGACCGGGTCCGGCCGCTTACATCCGAACTTCAGCAGGTCTATCACGGCCTGATGGCCGCCGGGACCCGACCCGACGGGCAGGCGGGCGCCACCGGCGGCTCGGCTGGTGGTCCGGCAGGCGGCGAGGACGTCATCGACGCGGACTTCGACCGAAGCGAGCCTGAGCGCTCATGACCTCCACCGACCCGCCTGCGCACGCCTGCGACAGCCCGGGTGACCATCCGGCGCCGGACGATGACCGGTCTGCGCTGGACGACAACCGGTCGGCGTTGGACGACCGGAAGGACCATCTGCTCCGGGCACTGGCCGATCTGGACAACATGCGCAAGCGGTATGCAGGCGAGCTGCGTCGGGAGCGGGCGGCCGAACGCAGCACCGCGACGGCCGCCTGGCTGCCGGTGCTCGACAACCTCGAACGCGCGCTGGCCCACGCCGACGCCGACCCGAACGTGATCGTGGCAGGGGTGCGGGCCGTGCGCGATCAGGCCGTGGAGGTACTGGACCGGCTCGGTTACCCACGCCGCGACGAGGTGGGGGTGCCCTTCGACCCGGCCCGGCACGAGGTGGCGGCCGTCGTCGAGAACACCGGCGCGCCGCCGGGAACGGTCCTGGAGGTGGTGCGTCCCGGCTACGGCGATGCCGAGCGGCAGCTGCGGCCGGAGGCCGTCGCCGTCAGTGGACGGCAGGATGGCGTCGCCGTCAGTGGACGGCAGCAGGACTGACAGCCATGGCACGCGACTACTACGAGGTGCTCGGCGTGCCACGCGGTGCAGGCGCCGAGGAACTCCAACAGGCCTATCGCAAGCTCGCGCGCACCTACCATCCGGACGTGAACGCCGATCCGGCCGCCGAGGAGCGGTTCAAGGTGGTCAACGAGGCCTACAGCGTGTTGTCCGACCCGGGTACCCGGGCGCGCTACGACCGCTTCGGGCCGGACTTCCGCCAGATCCCGGCGGACTTTGACGAGCGGGCAGCCGCGGCTGGCTTCGGCCGGGGCGCACAGGGCCGAGGTCCACAGGGCCGAGGCGCGCGAGCCGGCGCCGGCCGCGGGCGGACCCGACGGGGTGGTGAGGCAGCCGCCGGGCAGGGCTTCGACGGCGGTGGGGGTTTCAGTGGTGACGGGGGTTTCAGTGGTGACGGGGGCATCAGCGGGGGCGTCGGTGGCGACGGCGACGGGTTCGGAATCGACTTCGAGGATCTCGTCGGTGACCTGTTCGGCGCCCACGGCGCGGCCGGCCCCATCCCCGGAGCCGATCAGGAGGCTGAACTGGAACTGACCGTGGAGGAGGCATTCCAGGGTGGCCGGCGGCGCGTCACCCTTGCCGGGCCGGCCGGACCGCGCAGCTACCAGGTCACGATTCCCCCCGGCGTGGTCGACGGACAGCGAATCCGGCTCGCCGGGCAGGGTGGGCAGGGCAGGGCTGGCGGCCGGGCCGGCGACCTGTACCTGGCGGTGCGGATCGCGCCGCATCCCCGCTACCGGCTCTCCGGCCGGGACATCCACGTCGAGTTGCCGGTGACGCCGTGGGAGGCCGCGCTCGGTGCGAGCGTCGCGGTCACGACCCCACGTGGCGAGGCGAAGGTCCGGGTCGTTGCGGGTTCGTCCTGCGGGCGCCGGCTGCGCCTGCGGGGCGAGGGGATGCCCAACCCCAACGGGGGCACCGGCGACCTGTACGCCGAGGTCCGGGTGATGGTCCCCCCGACCCTCACCCCTGCTGAACGCCAGCTGTTCGAGCAACTCGCCGCGGAGTCGACCTTCACCCCGAGGACGTGACCATGAACGTCCACCCGCGGCCGGAGCGCCGGCCGGCAGCGCCCGAAACCGTTCGGGTGGGCTACCCGCTCGCCCGGCGCTCCCAGCGACTGACCGTGGACGCGCTCGCGCGGCGAGCCGGCCTGCACCCGGACCTGGTCCGCCGGTTCGTCGCGCTGAGCCTGCTGGACGCGACGCGTGACGCCCGTGGGCAGCTGTGGTTCACCACGGACGCGCTGGTCACGCTCGGTCGCATCCAACGGCTGCGGGCCGGGCTTTCGCTGAACTACGCGGCCGTCGGCCTCGTGCTGGACCTGCTCGACCGGGTCGAGACGCTCGAGCGCGAACTGCGCGGCCATCCGCCGACGTCCCGTCCGGGTTGACCAGGTACCAGACGCGTCCGCCGCCGGTGGCCGGTGGTTCCTATGGTCGCGGGTCGGTGTGCGCCACGAAGCCGGCCAGGATGCGGTTCACCGCCTCGGGGTTGGCAAGCATGATCAAGTGCCCGCAGCCGCGGACCTCGGCCGTCTCCAGCTGCGGGCACAGTTCACGCAGCCGCTCGGTGTCGGCGGGGAAGCTGCCGGCTATGTACAGCAGTGGGCAGGTGATCTTGGCCAGGGCGTCCTCGGACGGGTAGGCGATGAAGTGCCGCCAGGTCGAGACCAGCACGTGCCGGGGGGTGGCGGTGACCTCGGCGATCGTCTGCTCCCGCACATCGTCGGAGGTACCCGGCGCGAACACCAACTCGTCGGCGAAGCCGCGGATCGCCGCCAGCCAGTGCTCGGACTCAAGGCCGGTGAGGAACTGGCGGGCGGCCTCGTCGAATCCCGGGCCGGCGAGAGTCGGACCGTCAAGAACGCACAACCCTCGGACGAACTCGGGGTAGCGGCTGGCGAAATCGAAGGCGATCCGGTCGAAGCTGTGCTGGACGACGATCGCGCGGTCGAGTCCCAGTTCGCGACATACGGCGGCCAGGTCGTCGGCCGCGCCTTCGACGGTGTAGTCCTGTTCGGGTTTGTCGGACTCACCGTGGCCGCGCCGGTCGAGCGCTACCACTCGGTGGCTGGTGGCGAAGTGCGCTACCTGCGGCGCGAAGTTGGTCCGGTTCCCGCCCCAGCCGTGGACGAACAGAATCGGCGGCGCACCAGCCCCACTGTCGTCGTAGGCGATACCGGCTCCGTTGATCTCCATGGTTGCCATCGGTCTCCCTTTCGTCTTTCGAAACACCGTCGGGATGACCTTAGGAAGGCGTGCGCTTATCAAGCGTCGACAATTGTCGTCATCTTCGGTTCGAACCGCTGCGGCCGGCTGCTACCGAGAACTATGTAGTCCGGTTGGTCGGTTTGGCGCTCAGGCCGTGTGCGATGGCGAACGCGGTGGCCTCGGCCCGGTTTCGGGCGCCGATCTTCGTGTAGATGTTCGCGACGTGGCGGTTGACCGTGAGCAGCGACAGGACGAGATCGACCGCGATCTCCTTGCTCGTCCGTCCGGCCGCGAGCAGTCCGAGTACCTCGACCTCGCGCGGAGTCAGCCCGGCGGGGCGGGGCCGCGTCGAGGTGTCGTCGCCCCGGCCGGTACGCCCGCCGGCGCCCACCCTTGCCTGGTGGTCCGCCGAGCGTGCCCATGCGGCCCAGCCGGGCATGGCGCGCCGGTCCAGCGCGCGTAGAGCCGTGTCGAGAGCCATCGGGTCGGCCCGGACGATCGCGTCGTCGACGTCGACGAGTGCGCGGACGGCGTGGCCGCCACCGGCGGTCGTGGCATGCCGTGCCACCGCAAACTGCTCGGCCGCGCCGATCCGGTCGCCCAGCAGCGCGGCGACGCGGCCAGCGCCATGTTCGGTGGATCCCATCGGGCCGGGCGGACCACCGCTGGTCCGGTGCCGGTCCAGCGCGGGGGCCAGCCAGCCGGCCGCTTCAGGGTCGCCCAGTTCCCAGGCCGTGGCAACGCCGAACCAGAGCGTCCCCGCGACGGCATGATCATGCGGGGACAGCTGGACGAGCAGGCCGGCGACGTCGCGCAGCCGCGCCCGGGCCGCGTCACCCTCACCGGCGAATGCATGGCAGAGCGCCGCCAACGCGACGAACACGTTCGCGAAGGGCGCCTTGGCGGCCAGCGGGCCTCGCAGCCAGTCCCCCAGCCGCGCTCCCAGGCCGGACCAGTCGGCGTCGCGGGCGAGGTATCCCAGAATCACCGAGTGGGACACGGTCCCGAGCAGATGGCGCCGATGGCCGGACCACAGCCCCTCGACCAGTCCGAATGCCCGCTCCAGGTGACCGTGCGCGGCGGCGACGTCACCTGCGAGCGCCGTGCACAGGGCAAGCTGCGCGCACGCCTCGCTCCTCGCGACCACTGACCCGACCCGTTCACCGACTGCCAGCAGTTCCCGGTAGCAGTCGGTGGCGACGGTAATCCGGCCGTGGCGGAAGGTGAAATCCCGGCCCACCAGGTCGAGACCGCGCATGACCGCCCGCGGACTCGACCAGCCCTGAACCCGCGCCAGCAGTGCCTGTGTCTGTTCGACGGTTCTCGGCTGGAACGGTTCGATCGCGCGGGCCTGGTCGTCCTCGCCGCCGCGGGAGCGCAGGACCGCGACGGCGTCGGCCGGGTACTCCCGCCATCGCCCGACCCGCACCCACGCCATCGCACCGGCCTCGACAGTGTCAACCGGGTCCACGGCGACCGCCAGCCGGGCCCACGTCAGGGTACCGTCGTCTGCGATCAGGCGAAGACCGTCACCTACCAGCGGCTCCCAGGCCGAAGCGGGCGCACCTTCCCGTAGCGCGTCGACCACGTGGACGACGAGTTCGGCGCCTTGCACCGCGTCGAGCAGGGTGAGCGCGCGACGGGTGGTCTCGGGTGCCCTGGTGCCGTCGAGGGCTTGCGCCTGCGCGACCGCCAGCCGCCGAAGAACCTCCGCCCGTTCGTTGCCGCCTTGGGCCGGCATCAGCTCCAGGGCGTTGCCAAGCAGCCGGACGGCTTGGCCGTGAGCGTGGTCGCGGCTGGCGGACTCGGCGGCATGCAGGCAGTGGATGACGCCGCGTTCGGCTCCCGGCAGCGCCCGGGACCGCAGGTACTGCTCCGCGACGGCAGCGTGATCGGTGGGCTGTTCGCCTTCGAGGACGTCGGCGGCACGGCGGTGCAGGCGGGCAGCCCGGTCGGGATTGATCGAGTCAGCCAGCGCGTCGCGGACGATCGCGTGCGCGAACGCGTAGGGGGCGCAGACATTCGCCGTGCGTCGCAGGAATCCTGTCGCCAAGGCCTGGTCCACCGCGTCGAGTGCGCCCGCCTCGGACAGTTCCGCCACCGCGCCCACCGTGGCCAGGCGCAGGTCGCCGGAAAACACCGCGGCGGCCTGCAGCAACGATCGCGTTGCCGGTGCCAGCCCTCCGACGCGTGCCCGCACCGCCTGGCGGACGGTGGCCGGAATGCCCAGCGCGGACACGCTCGTGTCACTGAGCCACCGTCCGTCGCGTCGGACGAGTTTGCCGTCCTCGACCAGACCTCGGGCTACTTCGCGGACGTAGAACGGATTTCCCGCCGTGTGCTCGTGCACCGCGCGGACGACCGCCCGCGGCACCTCGTCCGTCCCGGCTGGCTCGTCGCCACCGGTACTCCTGGCGCCGGTATGCCTGCCGCCGGTCTCGCCGAACGTCCGGGCCAGGTAGCGCCCCACGCCGGTCGGGTCGAGTCCGCGCAGCCGCAGGTCGAGATAGCCGTGGATGCGGACGAGGGAGCCGAGCAGGGCAACGAGCGCAGTGTCGCCGGCAATGCCGGTATTGCCGGCAATACCGCTAATGCCCGACACCGCCGGATCGGGGTCCCGATACGTGCCGATCAGTACAATGCCGGCAGCCACCGCTCGCGCCGCGACGTAGCCGTAAAGCTCGAGGCTGTCCGCCGTCGCCCAGTGCAGGTCGTCTATCACCACGACGGTCCCCGGACCGGCCCCGGCGGCGGCAAGGGTCTCGTGGGCTGACGCGAACACCCGCAACCGTGCCTCGCGTGGGTTCAGCTGCCCCGTGCCGATGTCAAGGCCTCCGAGCGGTGCCATTGCGTCCACCCACGGGCCGTACGACGGTTGGGCCTGACCCTGGAAGCACGCGCCCCACAACACCCGGGCACCGGCGCCGGTCGCCATCTCAGCGAAGGCACGACAGAGGGCTGTCTTGCCGACACCTGGCTCGCCGGAGATCGACACGACGCTGCCCTGACCGGACCGCGCGCGTTCGAGAGCGTCCTGCAGCAACGCCAGCTCCGGCCCGCGCCCGACGAGACCCCCCACGCGAACGCATGCTACCCGCGAAGATCTCACCGGCGAAGACGCCGTCCACAGTTGCGGACCGCAAGGGCAGCGGGTGCGACAGGTCGGCTCGCACCAGGGGGATGTGGGACGACCGGGCGTTGTCAGTAGGCGCCCTCGCGACGCACGACGGCGAACAGCGTCCGCCAGAGGATCACGAAGTCCATGGCCAGCGACCAGTTCTCGACATAGCGCAGGTCCAGGCGGATCGACTCGTCCCACTCGAGATCGGAACGGCCGCTGATCTGCCACAGTCCGGTGAGCCCGGGCTTGACCATCAACCGGCGATGTACGTCGCCTTCGTACTGCGCCACCTCCGACGGCAGCGGCGGCCGCGGGCCGACCAGCGACATGCTTCCGTTGATGACGTTGAACAACTGAGGCAGTTCGTCCAACGACCACTTGCGCAGGAAGCGCCCGACCGGGGTCACCCGGGGATCATTACGCATTTTGAACAGCAGGCCCTCGGAACGCTCGTTCGCCCCGCGGAGCCCCTCCAGACGCGCTTCGGCGTCGATGTACATCGAACGGAACTTGTACATCCGGAACGAATCACCACCGCGACCCACCCGGGTCTGCTTGAAGATCGCCGGACCCCGGCTGTTCAGCCGCACCGCGATTGCGAGCCCCAGGAGCAACGGCGCGAAAATCATGACCGCGGTGAGCGCGAGACAACGGTCGACCAACGCCTTCAGGACCCGCCGGCCACCGGTGAGCTCCGGTTCCTCGATATGGAGCAGGGGAAGGCCAGCCACCGGGCGGATCGAAATACGGGGACCGGTGACGTCGGTGAGCGCGGAGCTCACCAGAACGTCGACGTCGCTGCCCTCTAGAGCCCACATCACCTGTCGAAGGGTGTCGCTGTCCAGCTGCGGACAGATGGCCACCGTCGTCGCTCTCGTGGCCTGGATCGCGGTGTGGAGGCTGTCCAACGTTCCGACGATCGGAACCCCGAGCAGGTCGAAGCCACTTCGTTCAGGCAGGTCATGGCTGTGGCGACCCGGGGACCGATCAAGACAGACCCCGACCACCGACCAGCCGGACGTCGGGTCACGATGGGCCAGGCGGACAAGGGTCGCCGCCGACTCACCAGCACCGACAACCAGCACCCTGTGCAGACAGCGACGGTTTCGCCGCATATGGTGAAGAATGCCACGCCCGCCACTCCGGCCGACAACCGAAAGGACGGTGGCGACGGGAAACGCAATGAGAATATAGCTTCGAGCAATCTCAAGTTTTGTCGCGTAGGAAATCACCGCAACGCATGCGGTGATCCGGGCCGCCGCGTTCACGACCCGCTTGAATTCCTCCGAACCGCCGCCGAGAAAACGTCCCTCATATGCACGCCCGAATGCCATCGACAGCGCCCAGGCCACCGGCAGTAAGCCGCTCATGAGGATGTACGGCCATGAGGACTGAAACGGATGGTCACCAAAACGCACAAAGAACGCTATAATCGCGGCCAGCACACAGCCCAGAATGTCGAACACGATGAGAAGGCGAACATACCTGCGCTCCCAGGCGACCTGAGCACGGTATCCCACCCGCTCCATGGCACCCGTGGCCGCTGATTCCGGGACGGCGGACCGATGCCGGCGAGACTGCCGGCCGTCCTCGGGCATGTCGCCGAAATCGGGATCAGCTTGATCCCACATGTCAAAACCACGGACAAGGGGGGCCAATCTGGCCCCCGTCACTGCCCGAGCGTCACCGGGCATTGTCTCCGTCACTGCCAGCCCCCCCAGGACTCGGACGACTTCTCACTGTCTGCAATCATAAGATCTCAATCCGCACGATCGGGCGACCTGCTGCCAGCGCTCCGCCACGACCGTGTGGATGTACCCACCCGGATCGTTGCGGCCACCGCGGAACAGCGTCGATCAACCAGGAACCAGCCTCCGCCGCGGCCGTCCAGGCGTCGTCAAACGCCGTGTCCGGCGGGTCGGATACCCGGACGGACGCCATCGGGGTTCGATCTCCGGCAGCGCGTGCTCCGTTCCTCGGTGAGGCCTCGGTGAGGCATGGACGCGATCGCGCGACAGGTCCGACAGGTCGCAACAGAACCAATCGCGGTCCGCGAGAATCTCACCCGTCCCAACAGATCGGTAAACCGAGCCGCCGTGTTCCGGCCGCCGTTGTCAGATCCTACGGGAACCGTGAATGGCATGTCGGAACAACCGCCTGGGATTACCACACGGAAAACCGTACCGGTACCACTCGGGAAGCAATCCGGCGACCCCCTTGAGGTTACCGGAAGCGGTCGGCAAGGTGACGCGGGTCAGACATCCATGGACTTGTGGTAACCGATGGTAGCAGAGAATCACAGCCATCCACGATCGGGGACGAAGTTACGCGACGTAATTGCAACATAATGACCAGTTTACCCGGAACGCCCACCCGGATGCCCGCTCAGACGGGGGCGGCCCACGACCCAATCGGATGAAAAATCGGTACGAACCAACATGAATGGTGCCATTCCGCTGGCGGGTCGCGGCCGGACGCTACGGCAGCGCCGCAACGAGATCAGCGACCGGCTTGCGAACCCCGGTGAAGAACGGCGTTTCCAACCGGGTATGCACCCGCGCCCGGCTGCCGCGCAGGTGCCGAAGGCAGTCGACAATCCGGTGGAGCTCGTCCGCCTCGAACGCCAGCAACCACTCATAGTCACCGAGACCGAAAGCAGCCACTGTGTTCGCCCGGACATCAGCGAACTCCCGACCCATGATCCCGTGTTCGGCCAGCATGCCCCGCCGTTCGTAGTCGGGCAGCAGATACCACTCCAGTGACCTGTTGAACGGATAGACACAGACATACGGCCGGGGATCCTCGCGCCGGACATAGGCGGGGACGTGGTTGCGGTTGAACTCGGCCGGCCGGTGCAGGCCGACCCCGGACCACACCGGGGCCATGGCCCGCCCCAGGGCACTCTGACGGAACCGCTGGTAGGTCTCCTGCAGCAGGTCCGGATCCGGACTGGTCCACCACAGCAGGACGTCGGCGTCCGCGCGGTACCCACTGATGTCGTACATGCCGCGGGTGTAGACGTCCTTGGCCAGGGCACCGGCAAGCAGGCCCTCCACCTCCGCGACGACCGCACCGCGGTCCGCGGGTAGCGGGTCCCGCGCCGCAAAGACCGACCAGGAGGTGTAAAGGAGCTCGGCATTGAGATCGCGCGCGGACAGCGCGGGAGTACCCGGGGAGATCTCGGTACTGGGCT
>NZ_CAUVXL010000119.1:0-13541 GCF_963555915.1 Protofrankia sp. Cas4 | reverse complement strand
GGATGGGGCCGCCGGCCGCGCGACCAGATTCATGATCGCGCGGGCTTCGGCCGCTCGGAGTCTCGGACATGGCCCAATTGTCGCCTAGCCGGAGCTGCCTGGCCGGGCGGTGCCGGCAGACGCCACGTCAGTACCGCACCGTGCGCTCACCGTCGGGTACGTCTCACCGTCGGACAGGTCTGACCATCCGGTGCGCGTCACGGCCCGATCCGCCCGGTCCGCACAGCGTCATCCGCGCGCAGCACCGTTTCCGCTGCCGCCTCGCCGGACCGGACGCATGCCGGGATGCCGACCCCGTCGTATCCCGCGCCAGCCAGTGCAAGGCCGGTGGGCAGCGCCCGGCGGGCGGCCGCGATCCGGTCCAGATGCCCGGGCAGATACTGCGGGAGCGCGTCGGGCCAGCGTGTCACCCGGCTGGCCCCCGGCCGGACCGTCAGCCCGGTCGCAGCGGCGAGCTCGGCCGCGACCACGCCGGCAAGCTCGACATCGCTCCGCTCGAGGTCACGGACGTCGCCGGCCCGCCCGACGCTTGCCCGCACGACGGTGAGGTCGGTACCGGCCGACAGATGCGGCCACTTCGCGGACACGAACGTAGCCGCCTTGACGACCCCGCCCGCACGCGGCGGCACCAGATAGCCGCTGCCGGGCGGTAGCCGCGCTCCCCGGTAGAGGAGGGTGGTCAACCCCACCGACACGTAGGGGACGGCGGCCAGCGGTGCGGCTGCGTGCGGCGCCACCCGCGCCAACAGGGCCCGGGCCACGGCCACGGGCACGGCGAGGATCACGGCGTCGGCATCGATCTCCCGTTCGCCCGACCCGCCGGCCCCCGGGGCGGCCGGTGTGTCGGAGGCGCCGGTATCCATGACGGTCAGCCGCCAGCCCGACGGCGTCCGGCCAACCGCACGGACGGTCGCGCCGAGCACGATCGTCGCCCCGCTGGTGTCCGCGACAGCTGCCGCGAACCGTCCGAGGCCACCACGGACCGAGGCGAACACCGGCGTTCCCGCGGGATCCGCGGGCGCGGTGCGGGCCCGGACCCGGTACGCCCCGAGCAACAGCGAGCGGTCCTCGGACATGATCGGTATCAGCTGCGGAACCGTGGCGCGCAGGGACATGGCATCGGCCCGCCCCGCGTACACCCCGCCCAGCAGCGGGTCGACGAGCCGCTCGACGATCTCGCGGCCGACCCGGGCACCCACATAGCCACCGACGGTGGGGTCGTCCGGCAGGATCGTACGAGGCAGCACCAGATCGGCGGCGGCGCGGAGCAGCCCGACCGGTGAGAGCACCCGGGAACGGATCAGGCCGATCGCGTCGGTCGGCACGCCGAGCAGGGTCCGCGGCGGCAGTGGCCGCAGCCGGCCGGAGATCAGCAGCGAGGCCGCGGTGGTCGCCGGATGAACGATGTCGTGGCCCATTCCCACATGCCGGGCAAGGCGCACGGCGTCCGGTACGCGGGTCAGGAACGACTCCGCACCCTCCTCGATGGGCATGCCTTCAAACGAGGTGGTCCGCAGTTTGCCTCCGACGCGGTCGCCGGACTCGACCACGGTGACCTCAGCCCGGCCCCGTAGCGCATGGGCGGCAGCCAGCCCCGCGATGCCCGCTCCGACCACGACGACCCGCATGTGGACCCGCTCCTCCCGATCGCGGCCGCCTGCCCGATGCGGCCGCCGCGGGTCCAGTCTCCCTCCGCGCCCGACGGTCGGGTCGGGCCGCCCGGCAATGTCACGGCGTCGGCGACCAAGAACGCCCGGCGCTGCGGGCTGTCAGGCGGTCAGGCCTCGTGAACCAGGTCCACGATGTGGGCGAGTACGCCGGGATCGGTCTGCGGGAGCACTCCGTGCCCGAGATTGAACACATGACCGCTCGCCTTGGCACCGCGGGCACACACGTCGTGGACCTTGTCCGCCAGGACGTCCACCGGCGCAAAGACCGCGGTCGGGTCGAGGTTGCCCTGGACCGCGCGACCCGGACCGATCCGCCGGGCGGCCTCGTCCAACGGAACCCGCCAGTCCACCCCGACGACGTCCGCACCGGCCTCGGCCATGGCGCCGAGCAGCTCGCCGGTGTTCACCCCGAAGTGGATGCGCGGGACGTCGGCATGGTCGAATGCACCAAGCACACGCTGGCTGTGCGGGAGCACGTAACGGCGGTAGTCGGCCTCATCCAGTGCCCCGGCCCACGAGTCGAACAGCTGGACTGCGCTCACACCCGCCTCGATCTGGACCCGCAGGTAGCCGATGGCAATGTCGGCAAGGCGTTCCAGCAGGTCGTGCCACAGCCGCGGCTCGGTGTACATGAGCTCCTTGGTCCGCGCGTGCGTCCGGCTCGGGCCACCCTCGACCAGGTAGCTGGCAAGGGTGAACGGCGCGCCGGAGAACCCGATCAACGGGATTGGCCCGAGCTCGCCGACGAGCGTGCGGACGGCGTCGGCGACATACGGCACGTCCTCGTCGCCGACCGGCCGCAGACGGGCGAGCGCACCGCGGTCGCGGACCGGCTCCGCGACGACCGGGCCGACCCCGGCGACGATGTCGATGTCCATGCCGATCGCGACGAGCGGCAGGACGATGTCGGAGAACAGGATCGCGGCATCGGTCCGGAACCGACGCACCGGCTGCAGAGTGATCTCGGTCACCATGGCCGCATCGCGGCAGGAGTCGAGCATGGCTGTCCCGGCGCGCAGCCGGCGATACTCCGGGAGCGCCCGGCCCGCCTGCCGCATGAACCACACGGGCGTGCGCTCAGTGGACTGACCGCGACACGCCCGTAGGAACGGCGCGTCGCGGAGTTCGGACTCTCCAGTGGGCGCGCCCGAGACTCCGCGCCCGGGCGCCGCTGCGCGGTACATGGCCTCGATGGTTGCATGCCGGACGCGCCGGGTGTTCAGGCGGCGACCTCGATCGCCGCGACGTCGGTCACGCTCCACCATCGCGGACCGACCGATCACAGCATGAGACCGGCCGGCGGATGAGGCGACGGACGGGGGCCACAGCATGGCAACCGGACCACGCACGGCCGCGGCCACGACTACCTTCGACATGACGTAGAAGAAAATACCGTGGAGGCCCGACCATGCCAGCTGCGAGCAACACCCGCACGAACAGAGGCGAGAAGAGGTTGCTCGCCACCGCGCAGGTTGTCTCGGTCGCCGAGGCAACGTCGTTCCTCCTGCTCCTGGTCGCAACGACGATCAAGTACGGTGCCGGCCACCCCGGCGGCGTCCGGATACTCGGTCCGATCCACGGCGGGCTCTTCCTCGCGTACTGCGCGATAATGATCGCACTGGCCCGGAGTCGGCGCTGGCCGATGTCGAAGACGCTGCTGGCGCTGGGTGCCGCCGTCCTGCCCATCGCCCCGTACATCGTGGAACGCCGGTGGCTGCACGTCCCCGCCGCGGGTCACCCACCGACGCCGGCCGGCAGCTCGACCACATCCGCGACAGCCCCGACGCCCGGTACCGCGCCCTGAGTTTAGTGGTCGATGCTCACCAAAGGCGACCAGCCGGACACCCATGGGCATGCACGACACGCCGGGGCCGAATGCGTGGCAATGGGGCAGGTCCGTGCCACCGTCAGGGACGGTCCGAATGGGATGGGAGGGTCCGTGATGTCCACACGAACCCTCCCGACGTGGACGTGACCTGGGAGTGGTGTTCGGATGGAACATGTCCATGTGGGCGCCGACGGGTTAACCCAACGGGTGTGCCCCGAGTGCGGTGACATACGCGATTTCGAGCAACCGCCGTGTTCGGACGGGCACGGGGCGGAGTGTCCCGACCGGGCATGTGTCGAGTGCGGAACGGCGCTGTTCGTCGATCAACAGCAGGTCCCCGCCAGGCCGGGCCGGGCGTCGGTGGGGGTAGCACCGCGGTCCACCGGCCATCCGATCCCGCACCGGTCCCGCTATGTCGCCTGATCGGGTGTCAGGCGCGGGCAGGCGTATGCATGCCCGGTCTGCTGCCCGGTCTGCTCGCCCGGTCGCCCACGCTCTGTCGCGCGCCTGCGGTCCGGACGTCCTAACGTGACGTCCATGGGCGCATCGCTGTCTCCGGAGGGCGTGCCGACAGCCTTCGTGGCCGCTACAGCCGCACTACGGGACGCGTTGGGGCGGGTGCGGTCAGAGATTGCCGTACACGAGCTCCAAGCACCTACCAGGCTGGCGCCGTATGCGTTCGCCATCGCCGGTGGCCTGGTGTGCGACGGTGACGAGGCCGCCTCCGGGCGTCTGATCCTCCTCGTCGATCCGATCGGGCACAGCGCCTGGGAAGGCACCGCACGGTTCGTCTGCTATGCCCGGGCGGCTGTCGATCCCGAGATCGCCGTGGACCCGTGCCTGCCCGAGGTCGCCTGGTCGTGGGTGCGCGAGGCGCTGGAAGCGAACCAGGCCGCCTACCGCGCGATGGGCGGCACCGTGACCATCACGAACTCGAGGCGGTTCGGCGTTCTCGCCACGGACGGCGACAGCTCGGATGTGGAGGTGCGCTGCTCGTGGTCGCCGGACTGGGCCGAGACGACCGGTGCCGCCGGTCGCCGTGGGTGGCGTCCGACGGAGGCCGTGGCCCAACTGCATGCCTTCGCGGACCTGCTCGCCGCCATGGCCGGTCTGCCACCGCGGGTCTGCGGAGTGGTGCCGCTGCCCACCCGCCGCGACTAGGAGCGCCCGGCAACGTGGGTCACGGGGTCACGGGGTCACGGCTGGGAACAGTACCGACCGACGCAGAATTGTGATCATGGCGCTCATCATCTCACCATCGCAGGTCATAGTCGAGAACGCTCCGCGCCTGCATGGATGCCAACGGTAAAATTGATCACCCATCCCGGCACCAATCACGGGTCCACAGCGATTTGACCCGGCCTCGTCCGCCCGAGTGCCGTTCGCAGCAGCTACTTGAGACGTACCATCGCCGATCGTGACGTCGACGGTTCCGGACTCATCGCACCAGCAGGGCCACGATCCAGATGGCGGCGCCGAGCAGGCTCGACCGCTACTGGAGCCGTCCGAAGGCATCCCCTCGGTCGTCGTCGACGAGCCTTCGCTGCGCGCTGCCGCGGCGCGGCTGGCCGCCGGGACCGGTCCGGTGGCCTTCGACGCCGAACGGGCCTCGGGGTACCGGTACAGCCAACGGGCCTATCTGGTCCAGATCCGCCGCCGCGGATCTGGAACCCACCTCGTCGACCCGATCGCGGTGCCCGACCTGTCCTGCGTCCAGGACGCCGTCGGTACCGCCGAGTGGGTCCTGCACGCCGCCAACCAGGACCTGCCCTGCCTGGCCGAGATCGGCCTGCGGCCCACCACGCTGTTCGACACCGAGCTTGCCGGCCGGCTGCTGGGTTACGAGCGGGTAGGCCTTGGGATCATGGTCGAGAAGGTGCTGGGCTTCTCGCTCGAGAAGGGACATTCGGCGGCCGACTGGTCGACCAGGCCGTTACCGGAACCGTGGTTGCGCTATGCCGCGCTCGACGTCGAGCTGCTCATCGAGTTGCGCGACGCCCTGCACGGCGAGCTTGCGGCGCAGGACAAGCTGCGGTTCGCCCGCGAGGAGTTCGCCGCGATCGCCGCGGCTCCGCCCCGTGAGCCGCGGCCGGAACTGTGGCGGCGTACCAGCGGGATCCACCGGGTCCGCAACCGTCGCCAGCTCGCCGCGGTCCGCTCGATGTGGACGACCCGGGATCGGATCGCCCGCGAACGGGACATCGCTCCTGGACGGGTGCTTCCCGACAGCGCGATCATCGACGCGGTCCTGCGCAACCCCGCGGACGTCGAGGCCCTGACCCAGCTGTCGATCTTCTCCGGCCCGCGGCTGCGCCGAACCGCGCGGACCTGGTTCACCGCGCTACGGGAAGCCGCCGGGCTGCCCGAGGGCGCCCTGCCGCAGGCCGTCGCGGCCGGCGGCGACGGCCTGCCGCCGCCGAGTCGCTGGGCCGACCGTGATCCGGTGGCGGCCGCCCGCCTCGCCCGGGTCCGCGCCTGCCTGGGCGCCATCGCCACCGAGCGAACCATGCCGGTGGAGAACCTGTTGGAGCCGGCCCTCGCCCGCCGGCTCGCCTGGTCACCACCGGCGGCCCCGGCGGCGCCGGCGGAAGCTGAGATCGTCGCGGAGCTGCTGCGTGCCGGCGGCGCCCGGCCATGGCAGGTGGAGCTCACCGCCGGCCCGATCGCGAGCTGCCTGCCAGATCCACCGGAACTGCCAGATCCACCGGAACTGCCAGATCCACCGGAACAGGCCGAGCCGCCAGAACGGGCCGAGCCGCCAGAACGGGCCGAGCCGCCAGAACTGCCAGAACCGCCGGCGGGACCAGCAGGGTTACCCATTGGTAACAACCTGCCGTAGGCTTCGGGGTGTCGGCGAGCACGTCGGCACCGGCTTTGTCCGGGTCCCCCGGTCAGGAGGCACAGGTGTTCCTAGCTGCCAGGGACTCCGTCCGCGACGTCGTGTTCGTCGACGGCGTCCGCACCCCCTTCGGCAAGGCGAAGGGGGTCTATTCCGAGACACGCGCGGACGATCTCATCGTCAGGGTCATCCGCGAACTGCTGCGGCGCAACCCGTCGCTGCCGGCCGACCGGATCGACGAGGTGGCGATCGCCGCCACCACCCAGATCGGCGATCAGGGCCTGACCATCGGCCGGGTCGCGGCGATCCTGTCCGGTCTGCCGCAGTCCGTACCCGGCTACGCCGTCGACCGGATGTGCGCCGGGGCGGTCACCGCGGTCACGACGACCGCGTCCGCGATCGCCGTCGGCGCCTACGACGTCGCGATCGCCGGCGGGGTCGAGCACATGGGCCGCCACCCGATGGGCGAAGGCGCCGACCCCAACCCCCGTTTCGTCTCCGAGCGGCTGGTCGACCTCTCCGCGCTGGTCATGGGGCAGACCGCGGAGAACGTGCACGACCGCTACCCGACGATCACAAAGGCGCGGGCGGACGCATACGCCCTCGCCTCCCAGCAGAAGGTGGCCAAGGCCTACGCGGACGGCCGGCTCCAACCCGATCTCGTTCCGGTAGCGGCCCGGCACGTCGACAGTGGCTGGGATCTCGTGACGAGCGACGAACCACCGCGCCCGGACACGACGCCCGCCGGACTCGCCGGCCTCAAGACCCCGTTCCGCCCCCACGGCCGGGTGACCGCGGGTAACGCGGCGGGCATCAACGACGGCGCGACCGGATGCATACTCGCCGCCGCGGACGTCGCCGGGGAACTCGGTCTCACCGCGAAGATGTCCCTGGTCGGCTTCGCCTTCGCCGGCGTCGAACCCCACGTGATGGGGGTCGGGCCGATCCCGTCCACCGAGAAGGCCCTGGCCCGTACCGGCCTGTCCATCGACGACATCGGGCTGTTCGAGCTGAACGAGGCCTTCGCCGTCCAGGTACTGGCCTTCCTCGACCACTTCGGCATCGCGCAGGACGACCCGCGGGTGAACCCCTACGGCGGCGCGATCGCCCTGGGGCATCCGCTGGCCGCCAGCGGCGTACGGCTGATGACCCAGCTCGCCCACCAGTTCGCCGAGCGTCCCGACGTCCGTTACGGACTCACCGCCATGTGCGTCGGCCTCGGCATGGGCGCCACGACCATCTGGTCGAACCCGCATTTCATCGACGCGGCGGACGCGGCGGACACGGCGGACGCGGCTGGAGAGCCGAAGGGCGCGCGACGATCGTCAGATCGCGCGCCCGCAGGCCGCAGTCCCCGGAGCGCTAACGGGACGGGAGCGGCAACATGAGCTCGACCGACACGCCGACCCTCGATCATCCGGGCGAGGTGGTGACGCACGCCCACGTCCGTTACGTGCAGGTACCGGAGGTCGCGGGGCCGATTGCGCTCATCACCCTTGACAACGGCATGGACCACACTCGGCCGTCGACCTTCGGCCCCACCGGGCTGCGCAACCTGCTCGCCGCCGCGGCTGAGATCGAGGCGCACGCCCCGGCCGTGTCGGCCGTCGCCGTCACCGGCAAGCCGTTCGTCTTCCATGTCGGCGCCGACCTGTCCTTCCGGTCGTCGTTCACCGATCCGCGGGCAATCCGGCCTGCCATCCACGCGTTGAGCGAGCTCGGGCACACCGCGATGCGCCGGATCGGCGCGGGACGCCTGGCCGGCGCCAGGGTGCCCACCTTCGCGCTGATCAACGGCGCGGCCATGGGCGGCGGCCTGGAACTGGCGCTGCACTGTGACTACCGGGCGGTCTCCGGCGCGGTCGCGGCGTTGGCCCTGCCCGAGGTCTTCCTCGGTGTGGTCCCGGGGTGGGGCGGAACCCAGCTGCTCCCGAACCTGGTCGGCGCGGACAGGGCGGTCACCATCGCCATCGAGAACCCACTGAGCCAGAACAGGATGCTCAACGCCGCTGCGGCGGTCGAGCTCGGCCTCGCCGACGTGCTCCTGGAACCGGCGGACTTCCTGGAAGAGGCCCTGCGCTGGGCGGGTCAGGTCATCCGCGGTGAGATCGACCCGGCCGCCGCGCGGACGCCGGTACGGCGCGGGCAGGCCTGGGCCGACGCGGTCGCCCGTGGCCGGGGGTTGGCCGACGCCAAGCTGCACGGCGCCGCACCCGCGGCCTATCGCGCGTTGGACCTGATCGAGCTCGCCGAGACCGCCGATCTCGACTCCGGCCTTGCCGCCGAGGCCGACGCGCTCGCAGACGTCGCCGTCACCGAGGAGCTGGCTGCCAGCCTTTACGCCTTCGACCTGGTACAGAAACGGGCGAGGCGTCCAGTCGGTGGGCCGGACGCTTCGCTGGCCCGCCCGGTCACCAAGGTCGGTGTGGTGGGCGCAGGCCTGATGGCGAGCCAGCTCGCGCTGCTGTTCGCCCGGCGCCTGGAGGTCCCGGTCGTGCTGACCGACGTCGACCAGGCCCGCCTTGACGCCGGTGTGGCCGCCGTCCACACCGAGATCGACAACCTGTCGGCCAGGGGGAGACTCTCCCCGGACGCTGCGTCGCGGCTGAAGGCGAGCGTGACCGGCTCGCTGGGCCTCACCGCGTTCACCGACGCAGACCTCGTCATCGAGGCCGTGTTCGAGGATCCCGCAGTCAAACGGCAGGTCCTGACCGACCTGGAGGCGGTACTCAGCCCCACGGCCCTGCTGCTGACCAACACCTCCGCCCTGTCGGTCAGCGAGATGGCGTCGGGGCTGGCGCATCCGCAGCGGGTCGCCGGGTTGCACTTCTTCAATCCGGTCGCCGTCCTGCCGCTGGTCGAGGTGGTCCGGGGCAGGCACACCGATGACGCGGCCATCGCCACCACCCTCGCGGTCGCGAAGAAGATCAAAAAAAATGCGGTGCTCACCACCGACACGCCTGCGTTCGCACTCAACCGCCTGCTCATTCGGTTCATGGGCGAGGTGCTCGGCGCGATCGAGGACGGTACTCCCCCAGCCGAGGCCGACCAGGCGCTGGAACCCCTCGGCCTGCCGATGTCCCCGCTGGCGCTGCTCGGGTTGGTGGGCCCGGCGGTTGTCCTCCACGTCGCCGAGACCCTCCACGCCGCCTATCCTGACCGCTTCGGCAAACCCGAAGGCCTTGCCCGGCTTGTCGCCGCCGGCCGGACCGGGGTCTACGCGGAGCACGGGGATCCGCATGAGATCGACCAGCAGGCCGCCGAACTCCTGCGGGTCCATGCCGACAGTGACGCCCCGGTGCCGACCGGTGAGCAGGTGCGGGAGGCGGCGCTGGCCGCGCTCGCCGAGGAGATCCGGATCATCCTCGACGACGGCGTGGTCGCCGAGGCGGCCGATGTGGACCTGTGCCTGATCCTCGGTGCCGGCTGGCCGTTCCACCTCGGCGGCATCACGCCGTATCTGGATCGCACCGGCGTCAGCGAGAAGATCACCGGCCGCCGTTTCAGCCCGCCGGGTGTAGCGAGCATTTCCTAGTTTCTGGGCTTCTGGGCTTCTGGGCTTCTGGGCGTGCGAGCAGAACCACGATCGCACGCCCTTTGTTCAACTAAGAGCGCCCGGGCGCGCGAAACAGCAATGTGGTGATGACCGCGCCCGGTAGGTCGGCGCATTCAGCACCGACATAGGTTATTTCGGGCGGTACCGGACACCCGGGTTCATAAAATGTGAGCGCACCGACCGATCAGCGGGGTGGCGGTCGGACCGGTGGCGGCGACCGTCCGGGTCCCTCGAGGGCGTTTGACTGATCGCAATTCGACGGGCGACGTTCACTTCCCGGACACCGTCGTTTTATCCGGCGATCATATTTTCCGGACCATCCTCTCCTATCCTCCAGCACAGACAGAACGGTCAGGTCCGGTACAGACCGAAAGGCCGCCGTTAACGGGGGAAAACGGAGGCGACGGGTGCCACGTCAGCTCATGCGACATAGACTCATCGAAGCGGCGACCCAGGTTATTCGCACCCGCGGGCTGGCGGTTGCGACATCCAAGGAGATTGCGCGCGAAGCCAACGTGGCCGTGGGCAGCATATACAATCATTTTGTCGACAAAACGGACCTCATTACCGCGGTGATGCTCGAAGGCCTGCCAACCCTCGACGACGCGCTGGACCAGCTTCGGCTCCGCGTCGGGCGCGGGACGGTACAGGGCAACCTCGAGGAGCTGTCACAGGCTGCAATCATGTTCTTCGCGCAGTACCTGCCGCTGGCCGGGGGGCTGTTCACCGACGCCGAACTGCACGCGGCGGTCCGAACGAAGCTCATCACCGACCGTCGCGATCTGTCCACGGTTCACGATGGCGTGGCGTACTATCTCGCTCAGGAACAGCAGATCAGCCGGATCAACCGGAACGTCGACCCCACTGTCGCCGCTGCGGTTCTGCTGGGCGCATGCAGCCAGTATGCGCTGCTCACCCACATGTCCCGGCCAGACGCCCTGCCCGAAGCGGTCCGGTACGCCACGCTCACGGTGTTCATGATTCTCCCCGCGCTCGAACCGGATATCGCGGGAACCTGCTGACACGGATTACGGGGAACCCGGCTGACACAGATTACGGGGAACCCGGCTGACACAGGTTACGGGGAACCCGAGGGTGGGGTTGCCGGAACGTGCCCGGTGAGCTGCCGGTCCGTACCTGCGGGCGGACCAGCTGACGGCGCGGGCTCCGGTGGATGTGCCGTCCACCACGCGGGCTCCAGCCGAAGTCCGGTGAGGGTGTCCGTCTCGTCCCAACGCTCGTGGTCGATCAGGAGTCGCAGCAGTCGGAAGCCCTCCTCAGCCTGGGCGGTCTCCGCCTGCACGCTTGCCGGCGGCGTGCCGGCTCCAGCCCGGGCATGGCGCATCGCGGCCGCCAGCTCACCGGTGGACGCGTCCGTCCGGACGGCGGGCTGACCGAGCCGACGCGCGAGGCCGGCGAGCTTGGCCTCGTGTGCGACCGCGACCACCGGGGTCCCCGCGGCGGCGCCGGCGACGAGCGCGTGGAAGCGCATCGCGACGAGCAACCTGGCCGAGGCGGCGCTCGCCCGCGCCTCGGTCAGGTCCGCCGGCGGTGGCAGGACAATGCTGCCGTCAAGGCGAGTCTGCAGATATGCCGCTACCGCATGGTCGTCCGTTCCCGTGGTACCGACACCGACCTGCCACGGCTGGAGAAGTACCTGTAGCCCGTCGGCGGCCTGCTCGGTGAGGGCATCCGCGAGCCGGTCGAGCAACGACCACAGCTCCCGTCCGCTCGCCGCTAAATGACTGAGTGCAACCAGAATCGTGTCGTCACGGCCACTGTGCCGGCTCCCGGTACTGTGCCGGCTCCCGGTACTGTGCCGGCTCCCGGTACTGTGCCGACCCCCGGTATGCAGGGGTGGGTTCAGCAACGTCCACGCGGGGTCGGAGCCGACCCGAAACGGTGTCGGTGCCCCGCAGTTACCCAGCAGGTGAGCGGACTCCTCGTCGCGGAGAACGAGAAGGTCGATCCGGCGGACCAGCTCGCGGGCAAGCCGTCGCGAGACGGGATCAGGCAGCAGACCGGCACCGACACCGACCGCGGCCACCCGACGTCCCAGCGTTCGCGCCGAGCTGACAAGCGCGAGCGAGCGCATCAACAGCGAACGCTGCGAACGGCCCGCGCTCGGGTGCAGCGTCTTGAAAATCGTTCCGCCACCGAGGACGAGCACATCCGCACCCACAAGCGCCTGGCCGACCGCCCACAGGTCGCCACTGTCGACGGCGTCACATCCATAGGTATGTTCGGTCCATCCTGGACGGGCTGTAGTGACCACGATGTCACAGTCCGACAGCGCCCGCAGGAACGCCTGCAGCAGCGCTTCGTCGCCCGGATTACGCTGTCCGAACGCGCCGGCCAACAGCACCCTTGCCACCGGTCACCTCCTCGTAGAGATCGAGATGACGACTGGCCACGGTGGGCCAGGACCTACCGTCGGCGAGGAAAGCGTTCGCCGTGCGGATCCGGTCGAGTTGCGCCTGGTCCCGCGCGAGTTCCCGCAACCGGTCAGCAAGCGCCGCGGGCGTTCCCGGTATGGTCATCAGCGGCGGGGCGCCGACGCAGTCGGCCAGCGCATGTGAGAGCAGTACCGGGGTTCGGTAACCGAACGCCAGAGCCAGGACGCCGCTGCTCGCGTGGGGTTTCGGATACGGCAGCAACGCGAGGTCGGCGGCTGCGAACCACTTGCCAACCTGCTCTTCCGGGACGTACCCGACGAACCGGACCGTCCCTGCGAACCGTTCGCGAAGCCCGTCCGCGTAGTTACCCGTTCCGGTCATCCGCGGATGGTCACCCCCGGCAACCACAAGCTGGACGGTGTCACCGGCCAACGCGGCAGCCTCGCAGGCAAGCTCGAGGCCCTTGTAGGGCGCGACAAAGCCGAAGCACAAAACGGTCAGCCGACCGTCCAGGCCAAGCGCGAGCCGGCTGTCCCGGCGATCCGGGGTGAGAAGTTCCTCGATCCCATGTGGGATGAGTACGGCGGACGGTACGACATCGGTGAACGCACGTTCGTGGACAACGACCGCGTCGGCGAGCCGGCTGACCGCATGCTGCAGGCCGGCAAGCCCGCCGCGCGCCACCGGGGCCGGTACCGTTACCCGGTGCATCCGCGTGTACTCCGGTGTGACGTCCTGAGGTGAGACCACCTGGTGCATGGTGACGACAACCGCAGGTCGGCCACGCCGCCGGGCAGACAGCGCCGTCACCAGGGACGGCAGCGCCGCCGCCCCACCGTAGAGGAACAGCTCGTGCTGCAGATGGATGATCGGAGCTCCGGTCTCACGCGCGGCCCGCCAGGCTGCCAGCAGCGACCACGGTCGGTCACCAAAAGACCGATGGATGGTGAGCACCGGGCCGTCACCGGAGACCGCCGCATCCGCCTCCACCATCTTGATCTTAGGAGCAACCACCGCGACCGTCGCGCCCGCGTCAACCAGCGACGTCGCCAGATTCGCGGCATAGGACGCGACACCGCTCGACCCTGCGTGCTTCGCGCCCCGCGGGGGATAGGGCGCCACCAGTGCTACATCAGGCCGCGACATCGACCACTCGCTGACCTGTCATGAGCGGTGCCGGCGCGACCCCTGGTGCGGCGGGGACGGGCGCCGGGACCGGCATCATCCGATGACGCAGCCACAATCGCAGTAG
>NZ_CAUVXL010000118.1:0-29726 GCF_963555915.1 Protofrankia sp. Cas4 | reverse complement strand
ATTGATGCCCCGCGGACGCTCGCCGCGACGCCAACCGAGTTTGACGAGGTCCGCCAGCGGCGGGAAGGCCCTGACCCGCATCCATTCTCGTTGGTTGACCACACCGACGTCGGCGCCGATCGCGACCAGGCCGAGAACTACGCCAAGAAAAAGCATACCTGCCACCGTTCCACCCGTCAGCCGGATGACGACAGACGCGATTACGAAGTACAGCAAACGGCGCAGGAAACGGTACCGTCCTGTTCGGCTATCCCGGCGCACGCAGATCGCACAGCGCGGGACGTTGACCATCTGTGTCCGCCATCGCACGGTGGTTCCGCTGCCGTAGCGCACCCGCGTCACGTCCTTGTGCAGCCCTACCTTGCGAAGTGCCAAGGAATCCGCCCGCTCTTTCTTGCAGGTCCAGCAGATGCGGTAGATGGTGGCGGCGGTCGCGCGAGTCGTGCTACCGAAATCGGTGGTGCTGGTCGCGCGAATCTTCCTGCGGAGGTCCGCGCTGATGGCGGTCGCGCGAATCTTGCTACCGAAATCGGTGGTGGTGATGGTCGCATAAATCTTGTCGGCGAGGTAGGTGGTGACGGTCACGAGAATCCTGCTGTTCTCGGCCAGTCGGTCCTGGGCCGATGCCGACACCGCGATTCTCCTGGCCTGCTCCACCACCGCCGCCATCCGCAGGTATGCCTCCATATCACCCACGTCGAGGGCGGCCCCCTCTCGCCTCTGGTCGAACACCAGCACGCACCGTAAGGCGACAAGAGCGACTTCGTCGTGCGCATGGACCCGGACCGGTTCGTCGTCGGGCAGCAGGAAGTCGAGTTCCCCAAGAATGCCTTCGCTGTCCGCGAGGAGGCGTTCAGCATGGTCGATGCCATCCGATGGCGTACCGACGACGGCCTGAATCGTGGCGGTGCACAGCGTGCTGATCCTGGTCGTCATCGGCTGGCTGGCGCTCCGCAGCGCAGCCTCGACGTTTCCCAGCCTTGATTGTCGCAGCGCCGCGAGCTGCATCCGGGCGCGCTCGCGGTCGCCGCCGCGGATGGCCGTGGCCGCCAGCTCCGCACCGATCGACAGGATGACGCCCGGGAGCGCCGAGCGCATGTCGGCGGCCAGGCTCTCGTCCAGTCGAGCGTCCGCGGTGCGCCTGATCTGCGCGGCGAGACGGCCCCAGATCCGCCCGTCCCGCAGGACGTCCGCCCAGCGGCGATACACCTGCGCCCAGTCAGGCTGGCCGACAGCCTGAGCATCGCCGCGCGCCAGCGCGCTGCCGGGCGCAAGCTCGGTGTCGAGCGCCCGCAGGTGTTCCAACACCGCCAAGTTGTGTGCGCCGGTCCCGCTGTCGTCGGTGCTGCCGCTGTCGTCGGTGCTGCCGGTGGACGCGGACCAGTGCGTGGCTGCGGAGTCCGGATCGCCCGCGGCCAGGGCGACGAGCGCCTCGTCGTCCGTGGCGTCGAGCTGGGCAGGCCAGAACCAGAAGAACTCGTCGACCAGCCGCTCTCGAGAATCGCGGAGGCGGTCGAGGGCGGTGTACAGGTCGGCCGTCGTCGGAGTGGGCCGCACCGCCAGCGCGGGGGGCGTCGGGGTGGCTCCGCCGATCCTCTCGATGATCGCCAACTGATCGACCATCCGGCGGATATCCCGGCCGCTGGACCCGATCGCCAGGCCGGTCAACCGGAACGCATTGCGCTGGTATAGCCGCGGCGACGCGACGTCCGACAATATGTTACGGTCGGTTCCGCGGTCCGGTGCGGCATCACGGGCCATCACATCATCACCCCTTTGCGCCACAGTCGGATCCGCGGCTCGAACCCGGCGCGGAGCCCGGGCCATTTGTTGACGGCATCCTCCATGAGATCCGCAGCTTCGCCGAGCCGGCCCCGCCGGCTGACGTCACCGTCTGACTGGCCATATGGTGGCCATATGGTGGCCATATGGCGCGCCGGGGCGTCGTCGGCCGTTTCGCGATGCTTTTTGCGTTCCGCCGAGGGTCGCCTTGATCTCCGGGGCGGACATCCTGGTGTTGCGGAAAACCTTCATCGCCTGCCGGCCGAGAAAACGATACTCGGCCCGGTAGAGCTCAGCGAACGCGCCCCTACCCAACAGCCGATCGACCACATAAGTATCCCGGATGACCTGCCCATTGTGTAACAGGACCATGCGCGACACCTCCAAGATCGATCAAGATCGCAAGATGTGCTGCCTCACCAAGGGAATCGCCCGGACGAGGGCCCCGCGTATCCCGAGCGGCCCGCACCGGTGCTCTTTCTGCGAATTATAGGAGCGAACTCTCATATGCGTCACGATACGGCGGCCGACTGCCGGGTGGCCCACGCCGCGATCGGGACGAATGGTCAACCGCCATCCCGCGCCCGCAGGACGGGACGCAGGGCGTCCAGCACGGCGACATCCTCGATGGTGGACGGCACGCCGGGCGCCCGACCGTCGGCGATCTCGCGCATGGTCCGGCGGAGGATCTTTCCGGATCGGGTCTTCGGCAACGCCGCGACGACGTCAACCTGCTTGAACGCGGCGACCGGGCCGATCTCCGACCGGACCAGTGCCACCAGTTCGGCGGCGAGCACCGCCGGGGTGATCTCCGCTCCGCTCTTCACCACGACGAGACCGCGCGGCACCTGCCCCTTGAAGGAGTCGGCAACCCCGACGACCGCGCATTCGGCGACCGCCGGGTGGGCGGCGAGCACCGCCTCCATCGCGCCGGTGGAGAGCCGGTGCCCGGCCACGTTGATGACGTCGTCGGTGCGGCCCAGCACGTACAGATAGCCGTCGGCATCGACGTACCCACCGTCCCCGGTCAGGTAGTAGCCGTCGAACGCGGACAGGTAGGAGGCCACGTACCGTTCGTCGTCGTCCGGCCAGAGGGTCGGCGACGTTCCCGGCGGCAGCGGCAGTCGGATGCAGATCGCGCCCTCCGTGCCGGCCGGCACCTCCACCCCGGCGGGGTCGAGGACCCGCACGTCGTATCCGGGCATCGGCACCGACGGCGAGCCGGCCTTCACCGGCAACCGCTCCAGGCCGATCGGGTTCGCGCAGATCGGCCAGCCGGTCTCGGTCTGCCACCAGTTGTCGATGACCGGCACGCCGAGGGCGTCGGATGCCCAGCTGAAGGTGGCCGGGTCCAGCCGCTCGCCGGCGAGGAACAACGCCCGCAGACCGGACGTGTCGTGCATGGCCAGCAGCTCGCAGCCCGGATCCTCTTTCTTGATCGCCCGGATCGCGGTGGGCGCGGTGAACAGCACGTCCACCCCGTGCTCGGCGACGACCCGCCAGAACGCGCCGGCGTCCGGGGTACCGACCGGCTTGCCCTCGTACAGGACCGTCGCGGCGCCGGCCAGCAACGGCGCGTAGACGGTGTACGAATGGCCGACGGCCCAGCCGATGTCGGACGCCGCCCACATCACGTCGCCCGGGCCGATGTCGAAGATGTGGCGCATCGACCAGGTCATCGCCACCGCGTGTCCACCGTTGTCGCGGACGATTCCCTTCGGTCGACCAGTGGTGCCCGAGGTGTAGAGGATGTAGAGCGGGTCGGTCGCGGCGACCGGCACCGCAGCGGTCGGCCGCGCCGCGGCGACCAGCGGCGCCCACTCGAGGTCACGCCCGGCAACCAGCTCGCAGCGCTGCTGTTCCCGTTGCACGATCACACAGTGCGCCGGGGCGTGGGTCGCCAGTTCCAGCGCCGCATCGAGCATCGGCTTGTACGAGACGAGCCGGGTGGGCTCGATCCCGCAGGACGCGCTGACGATGACCGTCGGGCGGGCGTCGTCGACGCGGGTGGCGAGCTCCGCGGGCGCGAACCCGCCGAACACCACCGAGTGGACGGCCCCGAGCCGGGCGCAGGCGAGCATCGTCACCACCGCCTCCGGGATCATCGGCAGGTAGACGATAACCCGGTCGCCGCGGCCGACGCCGAGGCCGGCCAGCGCCCCGGCGGCCCGCGCCACCTCGTCGAGGAGCTCGGCGTAGGTGAACCGGCGCACCACCCCGGTGACCGGCGAGTCGTAGATCAACGCGATGGCGTCGCCCCGGCCCGCCGCCACATGCCGGTCGAGTGCGTTCGCGCAGGTGTTGAGTTCGGCGTCCGGGAACCACCGGTACATCGGCGCCGCGTCGTCGGCCAGGATGCGCCGCGGCGCCCGCACCCAGTCGACTGCCTCGGCGGCCGCGCCCCAGATCCCCGCCGGGTCGGCCAGACTCCGCCGGTACACATCGTCGTATGCGCCCATGCGACCATCCTCACACCACGAGTGCCTTCTCGTGAGAGACGTTCGGAGCGCACCACCGAGCGCGCTGGTCGAGGCAGGCCAGAGCCCCGCAGCCGCTCGCAGGAGAGATCGACGTCTGTGGAGGCCGCTCCGGTCCCGTTTCTCCTGGACTACCGAAGGCGGTGCACGGAGGAATCCGGCCACACCCGGCAGCTGGTGGTTGCGGCTACCTTCTCGGCCGTCACCCTGAGATCGACCAGTTCAGGTCGCCGTGCCCTGGTCTGAAGCATCGCGATACACACGCCGGCCGGCGGAAGGTCGACCGCCTGGGCGTAGACAACTCCGGGATGAGGGAAAAGCGCAGCCGAACTCGCCGGAAGTATCCCGATGCCCCTGCCATCGGCTACCTCGCGCAGAAAATCAGTCGGCGTCTCGCAGCGAGCAATCACCTTTGGCTCCGAACCGTCCGGGCGTGGCGAGACGGTCCAGAACGCGGCGACCGACGGTGGGGCGTAGGCGCTGTAGACCAGCGGTTCGGCCACCACATCGTTCAGCGACAAGTAGCGCCGGTGGGCCTCCTTGTGGGTGGTTGGAAGGCAGAACACCCTTGGCTGAGCCTGCAGCGGCACGTAGCTGAGATCGGCGGCGTCGGAAAGGATGTTGGGAAAGAGCGCGAAGGTCGCGTCGACGGCCCCCTTGCGCAGGGAACTGCTCTCCCCCCACCAGGGGATGGCGCGCAGTGTGAGCTCGATGTCAGGAAAGTGGTCGCTGAACAGTTGTAGTAGGTGGCGCGCCGCCGGGCAGTAGTAGTTGGGACTCGCTCCGACCACAAGCTGGCGGCGGCTGCCGGTGCTGCTACGGCCGGTGCTGCTACGGCCGGTGCTGCTACGGCCGGTGCTGCTACGGCCGGTGCTGCGGACCCGATCCAGTGAAGCAGTCACGTGGTCCACAAGCGCGGGTAGCTCCGCACGCAGAGCCTGGCCCGCCGGTGTCAGGGTGACCTGCCGAGTGTTGCGGACGAACAGGCTGCATCCCAGCGAGTCCTCCAATGCCCGCACGGACCGGCTGAGCGCCGACTGGCTGAGGTGGAGCTTTGCCGCCGCGCGGGTGAAGCTGAGCTCTTC
The DNA here is from genome assembly GCF_963555915.1 of Protofrankia sp. Cas4. Lineage (NCBI taxonomy): Bacteria > Bacillati > Actinomycetota > Actinomycetes > Frankiales > Frankiaceae > Protofrankia > Protofrankia sp. Cas4. Next base: position 24,382 of record NZ_CAUVXL010000118.1, on the reverse strand, counting down.
GGCGACAGCCGCGAAGTGCTCGAGCAGCTTCAGATCCACATGCAGACTCTAGCGGCGCACCGGCAACCGTCGCCGTTGACACCAGGCGAGCCGGGTCGGCCACGGAATGTGCAGACGCCCGGTCGCGGTGGCGAGCCGGATCAAACGACAAGGGCGATCCCCGACTGATGCGTGCGACGCATAGGTAATTGACCGCTCCCGCCCCGGCCAATACTTTCATCGTCAACAGCAACGAACCGGAACCCGCCGGGGGTCGCGAAACGACCTCCCGGGATGACAGACGGAGACTGATGCGCGCGTATAACGTAAACGTGGACGTGACCGGGCGGACGGACCTGCCTGGAGAACTGTGGACGGCCACCACCGTGTACTTACACGATCAGCCGTGCGGTCCGATGACCGTATTGTTCGGGTTCCCGGGAGGCGGATTCGGCCGTAAATATTACGACGTCCGCGCGATTCCCGGCTACAGTCAGGCTGAATATCACACCGCCGCTGGTTTCGTCTTCGTGGCCTGTGACCACTTGTTTGTCGGCGACAGCAGCAGACCCGACGATCCCCTGGCGCTGACCTGTGAGAACCTCGCGATGGCCAACCATGCCACCGTCGAACACGTCGTCTCGAGGCTTGGCGCCGGCTCGCTCGCGTCGGAGCTCTCGCCGATCGACGTCACGAAGATCGTGGGAATGGGTCAATCGATGGGCGGCTGCCTGCTCACCATTCAGCAGGCCAACCACCGCACCTTTGACGGCGTGGCCTTTCTCGGCTGGAGCGGGATCTACACCAATTTCCCCGCGCCCGGCGGCAGCCGAATCACCTATCCCCTGCCGCGCCGCGGCACCGACCTACATCCGATCGCCGACCAGGTTCTCGGCGTCGTGGCCCCGGACGAGGACCAGTTCCGGTTCTGCTTCCACTGGCCAGACGAGCAGCCAGAGCTGATGGAAGCCGACCTCGCCACCTATCGCCCCTTCTCAGGTGTCGTTCGCGGCGACGACCGGACGCCGTGGGGAAGCGCGACCGTGCCGCCCTGTGCGATAACCATGATGACCGATGGTGCGGTCAGCGCCGAGGCGGCAGCCATTGACGTACCCGTGCTCATTGCCAGCGGTGAGCGAGACGTCATCCCCGATCCCTGGGCGGAACCGTCCGCCTACCGGTCATCGTCGAACATCTCGGTCGTGGTCGTTCCGCGTATGGCTCACATGCACAATTTCGCCCGGACACGCGAACAGCTGTGGGAGCACATCGCGAACTTTGCCCGCGCGACACCGAAGGCGACAGCAACGTAACACGAAGCGTCCGGAGTCACGGTCGTTTCACGATCAGTCCATCCACGGACCCGAAGGTCAACGCGGTCTGGATGTGGGCGGCGATCCTCACCGTCCCGGCCGGGTCGTCCGTCACGCCCGCGCACTGCTCAACGCCGACGCAGCGGCGATGCCGGTGCGAGTGCACCTGGCCGCGGACGGATCGACGTCGCGCGACGGCGACTGACGACACAAACGGCTTGAGCCCGGTGGCTGGTGGCTGGTGGCTGGTGGCGTCGAAGACTGCGGTGAACTCTGCGCCGGCCGATTTCGCTGAGTTAAAGAGCGAGCCCCGGGTCGAAGTAGTCACGCATCAGGGTCAGCTGGTGGCCCGCGTTCATCTCGATAATGCCCATCACGGGAATCTCGTGCCACTCGCCGTCGACGCGATGGCGATCGATGCGCTCCGCCCAGACCGCCGACCCGTCCTCGCAGAGGCGTTTGATTTCGATGTGATCGGCCTCTGTCATCTCCTGCATGTTCGTGAACCATGCGACGACGGCTTCCTTCCCCTCGATTTTCCGCCCCAGCGTGACGTGATCGACGACGACGTCGTCGGCGAGGATCCGGGCGAATGTATCAACATTTCTGGTCCTGAACGCCGCAATGAGATCGTGGACCGCATCGGCGACGTCACTCATTTCGAGAGCTCCTCGTGAACCTCTGCGGCGGCGCGTTGTCCGGAACGCACGGCGCCCTCCATGTACTGGACCCATTGTGTGGATGTTTCCGTCCCGGCCCAGTGAATACGGCCGACGGGTCTACGCAGAGCATCTCGGTAGTTCGTCCAGGTTCCCGGGGTCGGGACACCGCTGTAGCAGCCCCGCGACCAGGGTTCGCGGCCCCAGTTGGCGTAGTAGAAATGCTGCGGCGTGCGGGCCCGCTCGCCGAAGTGCACGACAAAGCAGTCGAGCATCTTCTGCCGCACATCCTCCTCGGACCGGTCCAGCCAGCGGCGGGCGACCTCGCCCTCGATAAAGCCGACCAGAATGCCGGGGACACCGTCGGGCGGCGAGTTGTCGAAGATCGAATTGATATCGTCCTCACTCACGACCTGACCGTTGAGGTTGTCATCCCGCCAGAACGCGTACGGGTACACAGCGTGACACTTGATTACCGAACCCAACGGCATCCGCTGTGTGTACTGGTCGCGGGAGGCGGGCATCGGAGGGTCGTACCGGATCCGTGCGGCCAGAGCGGGCGAAGCTGCTACGATGACGTACCTGCCTTCATAACGGCCATTGTCCGTTTCGACGATCATCGAATCGCTCGTCTGATTGATCGTCCTCGCCGGTGACTCGTATCTGATCTTTCCTCCGAGTCGTTCGGCCAGGCGGACGGGAATCTCCTGCGCTCCGCCCAGGAAACGCCAGACCAGCGAGCTCGCCTCGAGTTCCTCAACGCCACCCGCCGCCGCGACGTAAAAGAGGAGGTGCAAGAACGACAGGTCACACGGTTCCACCGAGAAGTACCCGACGATCACGGAGTGAAGGGCAAATTTCGCACCGGCCGTCTTCAGGTTCTGCTCCATCCAGGTGGCGACGGTCTGGGTGTCCCACTCCGTCGCCCGCGACGCTTCCCACGGTGCTTCGGACGGAACTTCCCTGGAGAGCGCGTCAATCACGGCCACGGCATTCATGAAATCCGCGAGATCTTCCGTGGGAACCGGGATCTCCAGCGAGCCGGAGCTCTCAGCCGCGTAGACGGTCCGCACGCCGTCGTAGACGAGGATATGCCGCCCGTCCTGGAACGTGGGAAACGTCGTCACGCCCATCTCCTCGGCGAGCGCGAGGATCCGGGTCTGACCCGGCCCGATCCACTGGCCGCCGTTGTCCACCCAACCGCCCCCAGGTATCTGCTGGGTCCATGCGCGGCCACCAACCCTGTCCCGCGCCTCGAGCACTGTCACCGAGTGACCCTGGCCGTTCAAGGCCCAGGCGGCAGAAAGTCCGGAATAACCCCCACCGACGACAATCACGTCGACAACGTCCTGCGAACTCACCATTTATCACTCCCTGCTTCGTCGGGATGCTCCCGTGTTGATCCGACCTGGATTCCAGCCCGACCGCGGACCGCAACAGGCGGTGCCAACCGGTGAAAGCAGGTTCGCTGGCATCTCGGCGAAAACTTTTGGTGGCGTCCGGTAATCAAGCATACGCCTCTGCCGTATGTCGAGTGCGTACGACACGGCATTCAGAAAGATCGGACGAAAGGGAATCATCACCATTTTCCGAATGTATTCAAGAATGATCCCGTCCGTGTTCTTCATTCGTCCTGCGTTCACAGACCGGCTGACTGGGGTGAACAAAACAGACATCGATGCTCGCATCCAAGGAGCAGCCGAGTTTTCCAGACTCGATCCCCACGGTGCTCACACGGGATTCGTATGTTTGCGCTGTCTCTAGATCCCCGCCGGGTCGGCCAGACTCCGCCGGTACACATCGTCGTATGCACCCATGCGACCATGCTCACACCACGAGTGCCCTCCCGGCGCCCGCGCCAAGCTCGTCCACGTCGCCAAAGAGCCGCCACCGGGTGGGGGTGTCCTCGGGCCCCACGACCCCGGCCGGTCCCCGATCAGCCGACTCCACCGGAGGAAAAGTGACATCAGAGGCACAGTCCGCGATCGCCGCTGTCCGCCGCTCACACGAGCGGTTGCAAGCCGTCGTCGAGCCCCTCGCCGCCGACCAGCTCCGTGGTCGCTCCTATGCCACCGACTGGACGATCGCCCAGGTGCTGTCCCACCTCGGCTCAGGCGCGCAGATCAGCGCACTCGTGCTGGACGCCGCGCTCGCCGGCCGCCCCGCCCCGGACCCGACCATCTTCGCCGACATCTGGGCCACCTGGAACGCCAAGACACCCGACCAGCAGGCCAGCGACGCCCTACCCGCCGACCGGGCGCTGGTCGAGGCATACGAGGCGTTGGACGTCGACCAGCACCGGCAGCTGCGCGTTACGTTCGGCCCGATGGAGCTCGATGCCGCCGGCATGGCGCGGCTGCGCCTCGGCGAGCATGCCGTGCACACCTGGGATGTCGCGGTCGCGCTCGATCCGGCAGCGACCGTGGACGGGGTGGCCGTCGGCGAGCTCATCGACGGGCTCGGCGGGCTCGTGGGCTTCGTCGCGAAAGCGGCCGGTCCGTCCATCCGCCTGCGGGTCACCACCCACGATCCCGAGCGGGAGATCGTCCTCGACGTCGACGACTCCGTGCAGCTGGCTGGATGGGACGGCCACGAGCAACTGCCGCGACTTGCGCTGCCCGCCGAGGCGTTCCTGCGCCTGGTGTACGGCCGCCTTGACCCTGACCACACCCCACCGACGCAGGTCGACGGCGTGGATCTCGACCAGCTGCGCATGGTTTTTCCCGGCTTCTAAGAGCGCCGTCGCCGGCGCAGCAGACGGCTGCTCCGGCGAACTCGGCGGCGAGCTCTTCAGTGTGGTGAACACCCTGAACAGCACCCGGGGTGAACCGGCGCTGCCGGTCTACACGGGCGTGATAATCGGATATCTGATCATTACCATTCCCGCCGGCCTGCTGATGCTGGGCAGACTCTCAGAATACAGATTGCCCGCCAGAAACCGCCCCCAGGGGTCGCACTTCCCGTCATTAAGCGGACTTCCGGTTTTTGATGTTGATTGTGCCATTGTCGGGTCCAGGTCTACTGGTGGGCGAGGGTGGGGTGCGCAGAGGCGCGTCACCCCCTGCCGACGTGGTCAGCGAGCGGCGTTCGTACGCCCGGCACGGCCTGTCATCAGCCGCGGCGGCCGGTGCCGACCAACAATGCAGTGTCGACAAGACGATTGGAGAAGCCCGACTCGTTGTCGTACCAGCCTGCAATCTTCACATGTCGACCGCCAACAACCTTCGTGAGGCCCGCGTCGAAGATGCAGGACGCCGGATTACCGACGATGTCGCTGGAGACGATCGGCTCTTCGGCGTAGGCCAGGATCCCGGCCAGGGAGCCGTCCGCGGCCGACGCGAATGCCGCGTTAACCTCCTCCACCGTGGTTTCTCTGGATATATCCACGGTGAAGTCGGTGATCGAGCCGACGGGCACGGGCACGCGCAGCGAGTAGCCGTCCAGCTTGCCTTTGAGCCGCGGCAGCACCAGGCCGATCGCCTTCGCCGCACCGGTCGTGGTTGGCACGAGGTTGATCCCGGCGGCACGGGCCCGGCGCAGGTCGCGGTGAGGTCCGTCCTGGATGTTCTGGTCCTGTGTGTAGGCGTGGACGGTGGTCATCGACCCGCGCTCGATACCGAACGAATCGTCGAGCACCTTTGCCAGCGGCGCCAGACAGTTCGTGGTGCAGGACGCGTTGGAGACGACGCTGTGCGCGGCTGGGTCATACTGGTCGTCGTTGATGCCGTACGCAAGGGTAATGTCCTCGTTCTTGGCGGGAGCCGAGATGACGACCTTTTTTGCGCCGGCCTCGATATGCGCCCGCGCCTTGACAGCGTCCGTGAACACACCGGTCGATTCGATGACAACGTCCACGCCGAGCTCAGCCCAGGGAAGGCTTGCGGGGTTGCGTTCGGCGAGTACGGCAATCTTGCGGCCGTCGACAACAATTGTGTCGTCATCCACTGACACCTCTGCGCGCAGTAGACCCAGGGTGCTGTCATACTTGAGCAGGTGGGCCAGAGTCCGCGCGTCGGTCAGGTCGTTGACGGCTATGACCTCGACGTCGACACGACGGTCGAGCACGGCACGCAGGAAGCAACGACCGATTCGGCCAAAACCGTTGATACCTACCTTGACTGCCATCTCAGGACTCCCGTCATCCTCTAACCATCATCAACACAGCCGGACGCGACAAACCCGGACAGGCGTCAACACCGGACCGCCCGGCCCCGCGATCGGTGCGGTGACCCATATCCAAGTAACCATCCAGTACGGTTAGCAACCTAGCAGACTCTCGCGGAACCTGTCGATGTGGTTAGCCTGATAAAATGACATTCGCCTTCGTCAGCGGGAACGTGGCCTTGGATCTCGCAGGTACTGTGCAGCACCGGCGAGCCGACGCACGGGACCTTCTCGCCGCGCCGGATGACCTGGCCTGCTGGATCGTCGAGGCCGGGCTCGTCGACGAGCGGCCGCCGGTCGACGCCGACGGACTCGTGCGCGCCGTGCGCCTACGCGAAGCGATCTATCGGTTGGCCTGCGCGGCCCGCGATCGCGCCCCCTACGACGCCGCCGACCGCGCCCTACTCAACGCCGCCGCAGCGGCGATGCCGGTGCAAGTGCAGCTGGCTGCGGACGGATCGGCGTCGCGCGACGGCGACCTGGACGCCGTGCTGTCCACTGTGTCCCGCGCGGCAGCCGAGCTGCTGACCGGCCCGCTCGCACATGCCGTCAAGGAGTGCGCCGCCGACGAGTGCACCCGGCTCTATACGGACACCTCGCGCCGCGGTTCCCGACGCTGGTGTGACATGCGCTGGTGCGGCAATCGCGCCAAGGCCGCGACATTCCGCTCCCGGCGCTCCTGAAGACACCAACGGCTTGAGCCCGGTGGCTGGTGGCGCGGCACCACGATGTCCGGTGATGCACTGTCGTCACGCTGGACGGACCGGTTGCTCCCACACGACCAGCCCGACACAACCACGTGGGCTACGCGGCGCGTGCATGCTCCCTGGCGGCATGACGAGCAGGCTGTTCGCCGGGTATGTGCCGTCATCGGTCTCCAACTCGCCACTCAGTACGTAGATCAGCTCATAGCCGGGGTGCCGGTGGGGCATCGCGGTCGCGCCCGGCCGGTATTGCATGATGGCGCCAGCCGGGGCCAACGAAACAGACATTGATGCTCGCGAACAGGAGACAGCGGTGTGATCTGCCGGCTCCGTCCCCTGGTCCCAGGTGACCGACTTCACCCGCTGGTTCGGCAGGCCGTTCGCCGACTCGATCAACGCGCTCCGCATCGGGGCGGCGGAGTTTTCCAGACTCGATTCCCAAGGCGCTCACACGGGATTCGTATGTTTGCGCTGTCTCCTTGTCCCATGGCGGCGTACCCGGTGGAGCTGCACGCGCCGGCGGCCCCGTCGCTCGATCACCGGAGGAGGTTTCGATGACCGTCACACCCACGTTCGCGCACACGCCGAACGCGGCACCGAAAGGTGCCGACCAGGTGCCCGGGCCGGGAGGCGGACCGCTCGCATCGGTACGGATGCTGCGCTCCGACCCCCTGGCAGGTCTCACCCGGCTGCGTCGCACCTACGGACCGGTCGTCCGCATCGCCTCCCGGCCGATGTCGGCGTTCCTCGTCGCCGACCCGGCCGCGATCGCCGACGGACTGGTCGGGTCGAACCGGACGCACGCCAAGGGCGCCGTCCGGCGCGGCCTCGGTTCCAGGGAGACGGTCATCCAGCCACTCACGCTGCTGCTCGGCCAGGGGTTGTTGACCAGCGCGGGTGACGTCCACCGCCGGCAGCGCCGACTCATGCAGCCGTTGTTCCACCACCAGCGCATCGCCGGCTACAGCGAGACGTTCGCCGCGGTCGCCGACGCCACCGCTGACACCTGGGGCCACGGCCAGCACCTCGACGTCCACGCCGAGATGACCGAGATGACGCTCGCGATCGTAGCCCGCACCCTGTTCGACGTCGACCTCGACAGCGAGGTCATCGAGGTCGTCCGCACGGCGTTGACCGAGAACATGGCTGCCGCCGGACGGGCCCGGTTGCCCGGGTTCGAGATGCTCGAGCGGCTTCCCCTGCCCGCAGCCCGACGCCGGCGCGATGCCCGCGCAGCACTCGACCGGGTCGTCTATGCGCTGATCGAGCGCCGCCGCGCCGCCGGCGCAGACGGCGACGACCTGCTGTCGCTGCTGCTGTCCACCCGGGACGCCGACACCGGCGTGGGCATGGCTGACGAGGAGGTGCGCGATGAGGCCCTCACCATCCTTCTCGCCGGGCACGAGACGACCGCTAATGCCCTGAGCTGGACCTTCCACCTGCTCGGACGCGACCGGGCGGTCGCGGCCCGGATGCACGCCGAACTCGACGAGGTACTGGGCGACCGCCGGCCGACGATGGCGGACATCGCGCGCCTGCCCTACACCGACGCCGTGCTGCGCGAGTCGATGCGGCTCTATCCGCCGGTCTGGACGATGGGCCGTCACCTCACCGTGGACCGCGAGGTCGGCGGCTACCTACTGCCCGCGGGCTCGACGTTGCTGTTCAGCCAATGGGTCGTGCACCGCGATGAAACCTGGTGGCCCGACCCGGAGCGTTTCGACCCGACCCGCTGGCTCGTCGGCGCAACCATCGGCGTCGGCGCAGCCCCGCCCGGCCAGCCGCGTTACTCCTACTTCCCGTTCGGCGGTGGTCCCCGCCAGTGCATCGGCAACACCTTCGCCCACTTCGAGGGAGTGCTCGCATTGGCCGCGATCGCCCGCCGATGGTCGTTCGAGCCGGACCCGGATGTCGAGATCGTCCCCCTGCCGCAGGTGACCCTGCGTCCCCGCGACGGCCTGCCGATGACCGCACACCGCCGACGCTGACCGAGCCCTGCCCGCCACCACAGGCCCTGACCGGCCCGGAAGTGCCAGCCATTAAAGATCATAATCCGGTCAGATTCGGTCAGATTCGGTCAGATTCCGTTAGATTCCGCGGGCGACGAAGTCGAAGACGACCCGAAGTGCCTGATCACGTTCAGTGGCGGGGATGTCGCGCAACGGCCCGTCGTTGAGCAGCGTCGACAGGCCGTGCACGGCCGACCAGGCGGCGTACTCGGCCCTGGGACGGCGTTCGGGCGGGATCGCGCCGACCTCGACCAGCTCGTCGAGCCGGGCGCAGAGCAGTTCGTACGGGCCGACTCCGCTGGCACCCACTCCTTCGCCGGGCCCGAAGGAATGCATGGTGCGCGGCACGGCGAACGCCGTCCGGAACCAGCCGGGTTCAGTGGTGGCGAACTCCACGTAGGCCCGCCCGAGCGCATCGAACCGAGCCCAGGCGGCCGCCAGCGGGTCGGGGTCCGCGGGCAGGGCCGCAACGCGCTGCTCCATGAGCAGCGCCAGACTGCTCATGGAGCGTTCGCAGACGGCGCGCAGCAACTCGTCCCGGTCGGCGAAGTGCCGGTACGCCGCGTTGTTCGAGACTCCGGCGGCGCGACTGGCCGCCCGCAGGACCACCGCCTCGGGGCCTCCGGCCCGGGCCAGCGCGACACCGGCATCGACGAGCGCCTCCCGCAATCGGCCGTGGTGGTACGGGCGCGAGGAATCGGCAGCCAGCATGTTGACAGTGTCTACTTCCCGTGGCACGCTCGTCAATGTTGTCACCGTCAACTTCAGGAGACGTGGTCCCGATGCCTCCCATGAGCTCCCGCCGCCGGCTCGCGGTCCTCGCGACCGTCTGCCTGGCCGTGTTCGCCATCAACCTCGACACCACGATCGTCAACGTCGCCCTGCCCGACATGGCCCGACAGCTCGGCGCGACCACCCGCGACCTGCAGTGGATCGTCGACGGGTACAACCTGGCCTTCGCCGCGCTCGTGCTCACCGGCGGGTCGATCGGCGACCGGTTCGGCCGCCGCCCGGTGCTGCTCGGCGGGCTCGCCGGCTTCGCGATCGCCAGCGGGATCGGGGCGCTGTGCACCGGAGCCGGCGCGCTGGTCGCGGTGCGCTTCGTCATGGGCGCGTTCGCCGCACTCATCTACCCGACGACACTGTCGATCATCACCAATGCCTACCCCGAGCGCGCCGAGCGCGCCAAGGCGATCGGCGTGTGGGGCGCGGTCACCGGCCTCGGGGTCGCCGTCGGTCCGGTCACCGGCGGACTCATCCTCGCCCACGCCTGGTGGGGCGGGGTGTTCCTCGCGCTCATCCCGGTCGCGCTGGTCGCGGCAGCCCTCGCCGTCGTGCTCGTGCCCGAGTCCCGCGACCCGCACGCGGCCCGGCTCGACCTGCCCGGTCTGGCCACCTCGTCCGCCGGCATCGGACTGCTCGTCTACACGATCATCGAAGGGCCGCACCGCGGCTGGACGTCGCCATGGTCGATCGTCGGCTTCGCCGCCACCGCGATCATCGCCGCCACGTTCGTCACCGTCGAGCGGCGCCGCGTCGACCCCATGCTCGACGTGAGCCTGTTCCGTACGCCGGCTTTCTCCGCCGCGAGCGGCGCGGTGACCGTCGCGTTCTTCGCGCTCTTCGGCTTCATCTTCCTGATCACCCAGTACTTCCAGTTCATCCGCGGCTACAGCACCATCTCGACAGGCGTGCGGATCCTGCCGGTGGCCATCACCATCGCGATCGGGTCGGTGCTCGGCGCGGCGCTGACCGGCCGGCTCGGCACCCGCATCATCGTCGTCACCGGGTTGCTGATGTTCGGCACGGCGTTCGCCTGGATCGCGGTGTCCGCGACCTACGAGTCCTACCTGCAGATCGCCGCGCAGATGGTCATCATGGGCACCGGCCTCGGCCTGACCACCGCCCCGGCCACCGAGTCGATCCTCAGCGTGCTTCCGGCGGCGAAGGCCGGTGTCGGGTCCGCCGTCAACGACGCCACCCGGGAGGCCGGCGGCACCCTCGGCGTCGCCGTCATCGGCAGCGTCTTCACCTCGATCTACGTCCACCATCTCGCCGGGACGACCGTCGCCGCGCTGCCCCGCGACGTGGCGATCGCCGCCCGCGACTCCGTCGGCGCGGCGATCACGACAGCCGCCAACGCCGCACCCGCACTGAGCCACCAGCTCGTCACCGACGTCAACGCGTCGTTCATGAGCGGCCTGCACATCGCCTGCCTGGTCGCCGCCGGCGTGTGCTGGCTCGGCGCCGTCGGCGCCCTCGCCCTGCCCGGCCGCCGCGACATGCGGACGCCGCAGCCCGAACCAACCGTGGTCACGGCCGCCCCCGAGCCGGCGGCGGCCGGCTGAAACACACCGCCCCGCAAAATTTCGGGACAAGAGCGACCCGGGTACGACGGATTCGACGCGCCCGGGTCGGTTGGCGGTGGCGGTTAATATGGCGGTGGCGGTGGCGGTGGCGGTGAATGTGGGAGCATCCGTGACGTGGTCAACGGAGACGACGCACGGCTGCCCACGGTCTTTGTCAGCTACACACAGGCCGATCGAACGTGGGCCGAGTGGATAGCCTGGGAACTCGACGGCGCCGGGTATGACGTACGGATTCAGGCGTGGCATTCAGCGCCGAGCACGAACTGGGCGGCATGGATGCAGCGGACCGTCAACGAGGCCGACCACACGCTGGTCGTGTTGTCACCGGACGCGCTTCGTTCGGATTATGTCGAGGCGGAGTGGCAGGCCGCTTTCCGGGATGACCCGCTGGGACGTCGGCGGCGCCTGATCCCGGTCCGCGTGGCGCCGCTTGAACGTCCCGGACTGCTCGGCGGCTACACATGGATCGATCTTGTCGGCCTGTCGGAGGACCCGGCCCGAGCCGCATTGTTGAGCGGGGTCCGGGCTGCGCACACCGATGGTGTCCGTCCTGCGCAGCAGCCGGCCTATCCGGGTGGCTCACACCCGGGTGGCTCACACCCTGGAGGATCGCATCCGGATGGTGGCACGGTCGGGGAGGCGCCGGCATTTCCGGGCGGGCAGTACCGGTCGGCGACGGCGCGCTTTCTCGACATCGTCGAGCAGGCCTGCGGCGACAGGTATCCAGGTGCGATCATACGGCGGGTTGCGCAGGACGATCCCGTTGCGGCCCATCTGTTCGTCACCCGGGAGGAGTCGGGATTCGTGCGGCGGTGGCCGGTGGGGATCGCGCCGGCCGGCCTGAACGGAGCGACCTTCGACCAGTTTGTCGAACAGGTACACGAACAGTATGAGGAACGTGATCCCGAGGTCGAGTCCGAGCTGGTCCACGGCGGGGAGGTCACCGACGCGGCGCTGGTACGGCGGGCCCGACGCCGTGGCGTCCTGGTCCGCAGCGTGCCCGAGTTCCAGCAGCTGTGGGATCCGCGCCGATACCTGCGCCGCCAGGCCGTCCGGCTGGAGGACGACGTTCGCTACCGGCCGTCGCTGTACGTGCCGCAACGCTATGTCCGGCTGGACCAGGCCGGCTCCCCCGACCCGGACGACAACGTCTTCGACGCGGTGGTGGACTGGCTGGACGCCGAGTCGGCCCGGCTGATCCTCGTGCTGGGAAACTTCGGTCACGGCAAGACGTTCCTGTTACGGGAGCTTGCCCGTCGGCTCCCGAGAATCCTGCCGAATCTGGTACCGGTATTCATCGAACTGCGGGCACTGGAGAAGAACCACAGCCTGGACGCGCTGTTGGCCCAGCATCTGGCGGTGGCCGGCGAGGAGTCCATCGACATCCGCGCGGTGCGCCGGATGCTGGCACGCGGGCAGCTGGTGTTGCTGTTCGACGGCTTCGACGAGCTGGCGATACAGGTCACCTACGATCGGGCCGCCGAACACCTGCGGACGATTCTCACCGCGGTGACCGGGCGAGCCAAGGTCGTGCTGAGCAGCCGGACCCAGCATTTCGCCTCGGACACCCAGTGGCGCACCACCCTCGGCGACGAGGTCCACCTGGTAGCGGGCAGCAGGCTAGTCGAACTCGGCGATTTCGCGGACAACCAGATCCGCGACTTCCTCAGCCGTCTCTACGGCGGGGATACCAGCGCCGCCGACCGTCGCCTCGAGCTGATCCGTGACATCAAAGATCTCCTCGGGCTTTCCCGCAACCCCCGCATGCTGTCCTTCATCGCAGACCTGGACGAGGACGAACTGCGCGCGGTGCGGGCCGCCGGCGGTGGAATCAGCTCCGCGGACCTGTACGAGAATCTGATCGCGCGATGGCTGCGTTTCGAGGTGAACCGGCGGCGTCCGACGCTGGGGGCCATACCCGGGCTGGACGTCGACCAGATCCGCCGGGCGGTGACCGCGCTCGCCCTGCAGCTGTGGCGTGGCGCCGAGCGGGACATGGACCTCAGCCGGTTGGAGGAAACCGCCCGGCTGGCCTTGGCCGACATGGCCCGCGGCCGGCTCGACCCGGCACAGGCGGTACACGAGATCGGCGCGGGCAGCCTGCTGGTCCGCGGCGACGAGGACCGGTTCGGGTTCGTCCACTCGTCGGTGATGGAATATCTCGTCGCGCTGGAAGTCGCCCGGCTGCTGCACGACGGTGAGCCGGTGACCGGGCTGCTCGCGAGCCGCGACATGTCGGCGCTGATGGCCGACTTTCTCTGCGGCGCGGCCGGCCGGACCGAAGCCGAGAACTGGGCCCGGACGGTCTACGAGGACCCGGCCGCGACCGACGCCGCCAGGGCCAACGCACTGGCGGTCACCCGGCGGCTACAGATCCGCAGCATCCGCGTCCGCCTGGCCGGGCAGGACCTGCGCGGCAAGGACGACGAGCTCTCCGGCCTCGACCTGCGGTTCGCGGACCTCTCCGGCGCCGACCTGACCGGCGTGCGGCTCCACGACGCCGATCTGACCGGCGCGAACCTGACCGGTGCCCGGCTGGTCGACGCCGTGCTGCATTCCGTCGTCCTGAACCGGGCTGATCTCTGCGGTGCAGATCTGACCGGCGCGCGTCTGATCAAGGGCGCTATGCACGGCGCCGCGCTCGAGCGGAGCAGGTGGCGCCGGGCCGCTCTACTGGGTGTCGAGATCGACGCGCCGACGCTGGCCAGACCCGAGCTCGCCGAGGTCGCCGTCGCCGGCCGCGACCCGGTACGGGTGGTGCTCAGGCCGCCCGGGGCACAGATCCGGGCGGTCGTGTTCAGCCCGTCCACAACGCTGCTCGCCGCCGCGTGGGGCCCGGTCATCGCGATGATCGAACCCTGGACCGGCCGGGTGGTGCGCACCCTGACCGGGCACGTGGGCGAGGTGCGTTCGGTGGCGTTCAGCCCGGACGGCACCGTGGTGGCCTCGGGATCCGCCGACGGGACCATCCACCTGTGGGACGCCCTCGCCGATGACGCGCGGGTCGTCCGGCGCATCGACGCCGGCGCCGGCGAGGTGCGCTCGGTGGCGTTCAGCCCGGACGGCACCGTGGTGGCCTCGGGATCCGCCGACGGGACCATCCACCTGTGGAACGCCGCCACCGGCGAGGCGCAGCTCACCGCGCAGGGCCACGCCGGCGGGGTCGGATCGGTCGCGGTCAGTCCGGACGGCACTCTGCTCGCGTCCGGTGGCGCGGATCAGATCGTCCGGATCTGGGACACGGCCACCGGTGAGGTCCGCCACGCCATGGCGGGCCACGCAGGCTGGGTGGAGTCAGTGGCGTTCAGCCCGGACGGCAGGCAATTGGCAACGGGTGGATTCCGACTGATCCGTCTGTGGGACGTCGCCACCGGCGAGCAGACCGGCGTGCTGCCGGGCCATGCCGGCGGCGTCTGGTCGGTGGTCTTCAGCCCGGACGCCGCGACGGTCGCCTCCGGCGGTGCCGATGACTCCGTGCGGCTGTGGCGGCTGACCACCCAACGGCACGGAATCCTGGCCGGGCACGGGCATTCCGCCCGGGTCTGGTCGGTGGCCTTCAGTCCGGACGGCACCCTGCTGGCGTCCGGTGGTGCGGACGGGACCGTCCGCGTCTCCGAAGTCGCCACCGGCCGCCGGCTGAGCTCCCTGCACGCCCCGGCGGGACCTGGCGTATCGGCGGCGCTCAGCCCGGACGGCACGCTGCTGGCAGCGGGCGGCGCCGGTCCGGCCCTGCGGGTGTGGGAGGTCGCGACCGGTCGGCAGCTCGGCGCCCTCGCCGGGCCGCCCGGCGGGTCCAGCGGACGGATGCGCAGCGTCGGCCCGGTCGCCTTCAGCCCGGACGGGAGGCTGCTCGCCGGTGGCGAGGCGGCGGATCCTCGCGCGGACGGGTCTGTCCGGCTGTGGGAGGTCACGACCGGTCGTCCGCTCGCCGTCCTGCCCGGTCACGACCGTGGACTCGCCGCGGTGGTCTTCAGTCCCGACGGCCGCTGGCTCGCGTCCCGCGACGGACCGGGCCGGCTGCGCCTGTGGGACGTGACAGACCCCGGCAGCGCCATCGAAAAATCCCAGCTCGCGCCGCCGGACTGCCAGGGCATCCACGGTCCGGTCGCCTTCACCCCGGCCGGCCACCTGCTTGCGGCGACCGGTGACGGATCAATATTGCGGTGGGATGTGGCCGCGGGCCGGGA
The DNA here is from genome assembly GCF_963555915.1 of Protofrankia sp. Cas4. Lineage (NCBI taxonomy): Bacteria > Bacillati > Actinomycetota > Actinomycetes > Frankiales > Frankiaceae > Protofrankia > Protofrankia sp. Cas4. The sequence goes on along the minus strand of NZ_CAUVXL010000118.1, from coordinate 8,998 downwards.
GCTGGCGCGACTGCCGGGAGACGGCGCTGCCATCCGCACCCTGGCCGTTCACGTGGACGGGGGGCTGCTCGCCGCCTCCGACGGTGACCGGATACGGCTGTGGGATCTCCCCTCGGCCCGGAGCGTCAAACTGATTGGCATCGACCCCGGGATGGACTCCGGTCCGACCGGCCTGGTCCGCCCGGTGGCGCTGCGCCCGGACGGCACGCTGCTGGCGTCCGGTGGTGCGGACGGGACGATCCGGCTGCACGAACCGGCCACGGGCCTGTCCGTGTCCCGTCTCGGCGGCCATGTCGGCGCGGTCCACACAGTTGCCTTCACCCCGAATGGCGCGCTGCTCGTCTCCGCAGGCGCGGACGGGACGGTTCGGCTGTGGGATGTCCGGTCCGCCCGCCCCCTCTCGACCATGCTCGGCCTGGGTGAAGGCGGCTGGTGTCTTGTGCTGCCCGACGGCGGGTACCAGCTGGCCGGCGACCTCGCGGACGCATTCTGGTGGGTGCTGCGTGACTGTGCGTTCGGTCCGGGCGAGCTGGACGGTGTTCATACCGGCGTCCGACGCCTTGGTGACCGCGAGCAGCCTCCCGGGCTCACCGCCTACCCGAGAGTTTCCGGGACGGTTCTCGGAATCCCGATCGGTGGCGTCGGCGCCGACCGGAATTCCGACTCCAGCGCCGGACCCGCCGAGCCGCCGAGTGCGGGCCGGCGCCCATGGCGACGCCGGCCCCGGTAATTCCGGGCTGTACTCGCTACTTCAGGGAGATCGACTTATCGAGGAACTGGTTGGTCACCAGGTCCGCCGGGGCCAGCCCCGCCTTCGGCTCGGTGCCTTTGGCCTTGAAGACCGGTGTAAGCCGGCCGATCAGCCCCTGGACGCGCGCGGTGTCGAAGCTGCCCAGCACCCCGTCACTACCATTGGCGATCAGCTTGAGCTCCTTCTGCTTCGCGCTGGCGTCCGCGACCAGACCGGCCGAAAGGCTGAACCCGCTCGTGTTCATCTTGCTGACGATGTCGAGTAGGAGCTGGTTTGTCGGGCCGGGAGCTGCGACGTAGTCACTCTGCGCCTGCTGGAACAACGGCACGAGCTTGGCCAGGCAAGCGCTGTTGGCCGCCAGCTTGTCCTGTCGGATGGACAGTGCGGACTGATATACCGGGTACTCGTCGACAAGCAGGTATTTAACCGGCTTATTCCAGGCTTTCACATCATGTTCAAGGTGGTAGGGCTCGTTTGTGACGAAACCATGTTGCACGATCTTCCCGTCGGCTGCGACGAAACGGTCCGGGCTGCCCTGGTAGGACGGATCGACCTGCGACTTGTTCAGCAACCCCTCCCGTTCGAGGACGTCCACGGAGCTCGCGGCCGCGTAGGCCAGCACCGGCGCTCCCGACCGGCCGATATCGGCGATGCTCGTGAAGTTCCAGCTGGGGTCTCCCCAGAGAAAGACCTCCGGGTTCCTGTCATAGGACGAGAAGACCGCCACCGTCGGCGCCTTTCCCGAGTTCTGGATCGCCTCGTCCGTGCCGACATAACCGAGCAGGATGTTGTCATCCTGGGCCAGGAGCGCGGAGGGCTGCTGGTAGCCGGCTGCCGGACCACCAGACCTGATCTCGAGGTTGACCCCGGTACCGCCAAGCTGGCCGATCACCCGATTCTTGTTCTTGTCGATCGTCGGGTTCGGGCCGAGAAGCTGGTAGGTGAACCCTTGGTCCGCCTCCGGCCACCAGCTCGTCTGGACGACGACCGTGCTCGGGCAGAGCCCCTTCAGCGGCGTGGTGTAGCGAGACGTGGTCGCGGTGCCGCTGCCGGTACCCGTGCCGGTCGACGCGCCGGCCGGGCTGGTTCCGTCTGATCCATTCCCTGAGCCGCACCCGGCCAAGGCCAATGCCAGCAGGGCGACGCACGCAGCCGCTGCCCCGGTACCACGGTCAAGTCTTGATAGTCGCATTGCTCTCCTCGACAGGGGAACGGGAGTGATGGTGGGACGAGCGCGCACCGCCGTCTGGTCCGTCCACTGTGTCGTCACCAGTATCAGACCAATGCCGGACCAATATCGGACCAATACCTGACCAATACCGGAGCGGGCCGATAACCAGGCCCTGCCCCCCAGCGGACAATCGGACCCAACGACAGTAACGCGGGGTTGTCGCAGGTCAACAGAAACAGATTCGCGGATGCGATGGCGACTAAGGACGTGGCAGCCGGTGCCCGCCTCGTCTACCACGTAAGGTCCTTTCGACCGAAAGCGGGGGTGATGACCGACTGCATCAGAGTGGTCCTCATTGTAGCGTTATCAGGCGCACGTCCCGCGATCCACACCTGGTCGGTGGCAGGCTGGCGAGGCAGCGATCGCTGGGCACTGATCGCCGGGCACTGATTGCCGGGCACTGATCGCCGTGCGCCGAAGCTGGCCAGGCCAACAGGGCATCGTGGCGGGCGACTGGTTGCCGTCGGGCGCTGAGGGCTACATTTGTAGTCAATCAGACTCGGATTTGTAAGGAGAAACATCGTCGTGGAAGAGGGCTCACCGACCGCCGGCAGTTCCGACCGGCAACAGCATTTCGAAACCCCCGCCGACTCGGCCGCTGCACCCCGGTCCTGGGACTTCAAAACCGCCGCGGTGTCGGCGGGCTCACCTCCGGGTGACGACTCCGACCAGGACGAAGCGCCCGTCATCAGCACGACCGTTGCGCACAATGCCAGAGTCTGGAACTACTGGCTGGGTGGCAAGGACCATTACCCCGTCGACCGCGAGGTGGGCAACCAGGTTCTCGAAATCTTCCCGGGCATCGGCCGCGTGGCCCGCGCAGACCGGGCGTTCCTCGGCCGCGCGGTCCGGTACCTTGCCGGCGAGGTCGGGATGCGCCAGTTCCTGGACATCGGCACCGGGCTACCCACCGCCGACAACACCCACGAAGTTGCCCAGCGGGTGGCTCCGGATTCACGGATCGTCTACATCGACAATGATCCCCTGGTCCTGGTGCACGCTCGTGCCCTGCTCATCGGCACCGTTGAGGGCGCCACCGACTACATCAACGCCGACGCCCGCAACCCCGATAAGATCTTGCTTGCCGCGGCGAAAACACTGGACTTCAGCCAGCCGATCGCGATCATGATGCTGGGAGTCCTGAACTTTGTCCTGGACACCGACGAGGCGGTCGCGATTGTGGATCGGCTGGTGGGCGCCGTACCTGCCGGCAGCTACCTGGTGCTCGCGCACCCCACCGGTGAACTGGGCGGCGAAGAGAACGCCGAATCCATGAAGTTCTGGAACGAGAACGCCACGCCTCCGATCACCCCACGCAGCCGCCAGGAGGTCACTCGTTTCTTCCGTCACCTGGAATTGCTGGAACCCGGTATCGTGTCCTGTTCGCGCTGGCGGCCCGAACCGCCCGACGTGGATAGCCTTCCGGCGGAAGTGCCTCAGTTCGGCGCCGTCGCGCGAAAGCCCTGACGCGCCGGGAACCCGCTGTCCCCCGTCGATCGACGACGTCAATCGACGACGTCAGTCGACGGGGGACCGTGCGCCTCGGCTCGCTGATCGAACGGAAGATGCAAAACAGGCTCTGCAGACAGGCGCTAACGCCGTCCGGACTCGTGCCACGGCCCGACGATCACGTGAGCGGCCAGGCCGAACAACCAGAACACGGCGAGGCCGAAAACGGACGAGACGATGACCGCCACGAACATCGGCCCGGAGTCCAGGCTCCGGGTGTAGTCGTCTATGAGCCGACCGATGCCCGGTTCCCCCTGACGGAAGAAGAAGTCGCCCACGATGGCGCCGATCACCGACAGGCCCGCGGAGATGCGGAGCCCGGTGAAGACCGCGGGAAGGGCGCCGGGGAATTCCAGCCGGCTCAGCCGTCGCCACCGGCTGGCTCGTCGCAGCGTAAACAGGTCATGATGACCGGAATCCACGGATCGGAGGCCGAAAAGCGTATTCGTAATGATCGGGAAGAGCGCGATCAGGACGCACACCATGGTCTTGGACCAGAATCCGTAGCCGAACCAGAAGCCGATCAGCGGGCCGATCGCCAAAATCGGGATAGTCTGCAGCACCACAGCCCAGGGGTAGAACGCACGCTCGATCCAAGACGCCTGACTCATCAGGATCGCGAACACCATTCCGAGCGCCGACGCTATCGCCAGACCGACAAGAGCGACCGTCGCGCTTACGACCAGCGCCGAGAGGATTTCGTGGAACCTGGCCCAGTCCAGAAAACCTTCCGCCACCACCTGATGCGGCGGCGGTAACAGAAATCGTCGGCGGGGGGCAAAGAAAGCGTAGGTCACCAGGTACCAGACGCCGACCACGACCGAGAAGACGACAATCGGGGGCAGCACCGTGCGCACCGCACCGGCCAGCCGGGAGGGCCTGCGTGGCGAGGTTTTCACCGACGCCGCCGCCAGGGACGCCGATTCGTCTACTGCGGTCATGCCAACGATTCCCGCAGCGCTTCGGAAACGCTCAGTGCGGTCCGGGTGAAGGCCGCGTCGAAGCGCAGCTTTCCATCCCGTGGATAGTCGAACGGCACCTCGATCCGCGCGAGCACGCGGCCCGGCCGGGCCGAGAGAACCACGACCCTCGTGGCAAGCAGAACCGACTCCATCACCGAATGCGTGACAAACAAGCCGGCGAAACGCTCCCGCGTGTACAGCCGCAGCAACTCGTCTCCGAGACGTTCCCGGGTGATCTCGTCGAGTGCGCCGAACGGTTCGTCGAACAGGAACAGTGACGGGCGCACGGTGAGCGCGCGCGCGAGCGACACACGCATCCGCATCCCACCGGACAGCGCCTTCGGACGGTGCCGCTCGAAGCCTGTCAATCCGGTCAGCGCAATGGCGTCGGCGACCAAGCGCCGCCGTTCCTCCTTCGCAACACCGTCGAGCTCGGCAAGCAGGCCGACATTCGCCTCGACGGTCCGCCACGGCAGCAGCGTGGGGTCCTGGAAGACATAGCCGGGGACGGCCGAGCCGACCGCCACCGTCCCGGACGACGCATCAGTCAGGCCCGACGCTATCCGTAGCAGCGTGGACTTGCCCGAACCCGAGGGCCCGACCACTGCCACGATCTCGGCGTCACCGACCGTCAAGGACACGTCCTGCAACGCCTGGGTCCCGTCCGGAAAGGTCTTCGCCACATCCTGGAACGACAATGCCGTACCCGGTGGGGCTGGCCGCACCGACGACACACGTTTCTCCTCGGGCTTCAGAGCCTGTTTCAGATCTTCCGGCTCGCCACGCAGGTCCTTCCGACCGAGGGGTCAGACGATGACCAATTGCGTCAACCTGGTTGCATCGTAGCGCCATGCGCCGCGCCCCGGTGCCAGCTACCCGGCGTCTCGGGGCCGCCGGGCGCGCAGCGCCTCGGATCTACGGCGCCAGAACGAGCGACCCGCACCCGGGCACTGCTCGCATGCCGGGGATCGGCGCGTCCGCCCGGATGGAGAAGGCCTGCCGCGAGATCAGGACCATCGTGCTGCCCACGAACCGGTACCGGCGCACCTCGCCCTGAAAGCTCTGATCGTTGTCGTTGGATGTGCTGGAAGCCTGCACGATCGCGGCTGTCGGCGGCTGGCACGCCCAGGTGAACTGGTTACGCACGCTGGCGCCGTAGCTGAGGTGCGCCTGTTCCCCGTCCATCGTCAGCTGGCGAAGGTGTCCGTCGACGTAGCGCAGGACCGTGTCGATCTGCGCCGAGGCTCCCATGATCATACGGACGAACACCTCGGCGTGGCCATCGCCATCGGCGTCCGCCGTGCCGAGAAGCTTCTGGTCGCCCGCAATCCCCGGCCCCAGGTTCACCACGTCGCTGCCGCCGCCCGAGTAGTGCACGGCCAGCGCTCCCCCGGCGGACAAGGTCACCTGGTCCGGTCTGCCGTCACCGTCGACGTCCCCGTCATGTGCGGGCCGGGCCGGGCCGGCGGACGTCGCGACAGCAGTGGAGGTAGGCCGGGTGGCCGGCTGTGTGGCCGGAGTGTTCGAGGTGTTACCTGCGCTGGCGACCGACTGCACGCTGGCCTGGCCGGCGCTCGGTTTCCCGCCGCTCGCATCCGATGCGATGGGTCCGCATCCGGACAGGAATACGGCGAGAAACGCAACCGCTGTCAGCGGAACGATAGATCGTGTAGCACGCATAGTCGGCCCCCAGATACCCCGTCGGTGGTCTCCCTATAAAAGACGCCGCGGTCACAACATGGTTGCGGACTGTCGCCCGTCAGACAGCAGCCTGGATACCGCCTTGGGTAATCACGCCGCCCACACCCCCTTCCACTCGTCACGGCGGTACCACCAATGACACAAGGATCTTCTCGTCCTAGCCTGATGTCGTGGCAGGGACCTATCACCTTCTGATGATCTGCGGCAGCCTTCGCGCGGGGTCTACCAACGCGGCGCTCCTTCGCACGGCGCAGGCCGTCGCACCCGACGGCCTGGTGGCCGATGTCTACGGCGGGATGGGTGGCCTACCGCAGTTCAATCCAGATGATGATCGGGAGCCCGCACTGCCCGCTGTCGCCGACCTGCGTGCCCGGATCAGTGCCGCGGACGCCGTCGTCTTCTGCACGCCGGAGTACGCCGGCGGCCTCCCTGGATCCCTGAAGAACCTCCTCGACTGGACCGTCGGAAGCGGGGAGCTGTATCGAAAGCACGCAGCGTGGATCAACGTCTCCACCACCACCGGCGCCGTCCACGCCCACGCGTCGCTGCGCACCGTCCTTGGCTACGTCGGCGCCGACCTCATCGAACAGGCGTGCACCCACCGTCCCGTACCCCGACACGCCATCGGCCCCGACGGAATGATCAGAGACCCGGAGATCCGGGCGGACGTACTCGACGTTCTCAACGCCCTGGCCAGACGCCTCGACGGCACCGACAAGCCGACCGGCGTCCGCGACCCGCTCGACCCACCGGACTCCGGGCCGTCGCCGAACGGTCCGTAGCGTGTGCTGGATCGACTTCCGTACGTCGGCCAGGCAGACGAACAGGTAGAGGCTCTCGGCAGATGACAGTGACCCGCCGACGCGGCTGTGGGCGATGGGCTGGCCGGGGCATCGGGTGGCCATCCCGTCTCGGTGCCGTGCGGCACCGCCTCATTCACCACCTGCGCCGCGTCGCTCGCTGCACCAGAATGACGCCCGCAGGATGACGGCCCTCCCCCCGCTCCTGGGCAAGGCTGTCGAACTCACCGGAACCTTCGCACGGCCCCGGGCACGAGTGGAAGGTAGACGTACATTCTCTGTCCGATTTTCGGCTTTTTGGGATGTCAACCTTCCACTCGTCACAGCGGCACAACCAAGGACACAATGATCTTCTCATCGAAGCGGGGCTCGGCCGCGCGCCGAAACGACTTGCCAAGGAGTACCTCGACACCTCGCCGTAAGACGCGCATCCGCATCGGCATGAATTAGTTGATCATGCACAACCGGCCCCCTGACGCGGGCAGGGGCACCAGCGCCCACACTGATCCGTATGTTGCGTGCCGTGACGGCGACCCGCTACGCCACCCCGCTGCGGGAGGGCGGCAGCCTGCCCGGCCTCATGGAGGGCGACGACCTCGGCACGTGGGTGGTGAAGTTCCGGGGAGCGGGCCAGGGTCCCAAGGCGCTCGTCGCCGAGGTCGTAGTGGGCGAACTCGCCCGGGCGCTGGGGTTGCCCGTGCCCGAACTGGTCGTGATCGCCCTCGACCCGCAGCTTGGCCGGACCGAGCCGGATCAGGAGATCCAGGAGCTGCTGCGAGCCAGCGCGGGCAGCAACCTCGGCATGGACTACCTGCCCGGTTCCATCACCTACGATCCACTCGCCTTCCAGGTCGACCCGGCCCTCGCCGCCCGAGTGCTCTGGCTGGACGCGCTGACCCTGAACGTGGACAGGTCGTGGCGGAACCCGAACCTGCTCGTCTGGGGCAGGCGGCTCTGGCTCATCGACCACGGCGCGGCGCTGTACGTACACCACAACTGGTCCGGGGCGGCCGGCGCGGTCGACCGGGTGCTGCCGCGCTGGCAGGAGCACGTCCTGCTGCCCGGAGCCGACGCCCTGACAGCCGCGGACGCGGAGCTCGCCCCACTCGTCCAGGCGGACCTGCTGGGCGAGGTGCTCGCCCAAGTCCCGCCGGCGTGGCTGGACGTCACCCCGGACGTCTACGTCGACTGGCTGCTCGCCCGGGTCGGCGGTGACCGGCCGTGGTTGCGCGCGATGACGCTGTCGGTGGACCTCGACGACCCGCCGGCGGCCCGGTCGGGCAACCAGCCCGCCAACCAGCCGGCCGGACCGCCGGCGTGGCTGCGGGCGGCCCGCGGTGGCTGACCTGTTCGAATACGCCGTGGTACGGGTCGTCCCGAGGGTCGAACGCGGTGAGTGTGTGAACGTCGGGGTGGTGCTGTGGTGCCAGCGCGCCGGCTACCTGCAGGCCCGGTGCGCGGTCGACGCCGACCGGCTGACCGCCCTCGACCCGTTCCTCGACCACACCGTGGTGTCCGCGAACCTCGCCGCGTTCGAGCAGGTGTGCACAGGCGGGCCGGCGGCGGGCCCGGCCGGCGCGCTGCCGCCGGGTGAGCGGTTCCGGTGGCTGACGTCACCACGGAGCACGATCGTGCAGACATCGCAGGTGCACAGCGGTCTCACCGACGACCCGGTTGCCGAGCTGGGCCGGCTCGTCACGCTGCTCGTCGACCGTCCCGGCCCGGTCCCTACCCCACCAGCTCCACACTGCAAAAGGATGTCGCCGCACGCGCCAGGCGACCGTCAGAGGTCACGAGGGTGAGGTCGCGGTCGATCGTAGCCAGGAGCTGCTGGTTCCGGCCGAACTGCGCCTGACGGGTGAGTACACCCAGCAGGAATGCCTGCAGAGACCAAGAGCGACCGGCAATAGCGGACGCGGCGTCGCGGGGCTCGGCGTCCTGACGCAGCGCGTCCCGTATGTCCTCAGGCACGTCCCGAATCGTCAAGGTAACAATTATGCCTGCAATATGCAGGCGATATGTAGTCTCCGTCAAGTCACAGCGT
>NZ_CAUVXL010000117.1:0-26813 GCF_963555915.1 Protofrankia sp. Cas4 | reverse complement strand
GTATAAGAGACAGTGCGGCGGCTGTCCGCGAACAGATTCAGCCGCGAACCCTTCTGGTCGATCCAGACGGTGGGCACCTCGGCCACCTCACATCCCAAGGCGCGGGCCACGACCAGAAGGTCGACGTCGAAGAGGAAATCGCGGGCGGACAGATGTGGAGCGACCTGGTCCAGGACGTCTCGCCGAAGCACCTTGGCGCCGCACTGGGTGTCGAAGTAGGGCAACCGGAACATCATGCGAACCAACGTCGCAAAACCGAAACTGGCCGTCCGTCGTCCCAATGGACGGGCTACGGGCAGGAGCGACGCTGGATGCCAGCGACTGGCCACGGCGGCACCGACGTCCTGGGCGACCGCCGCGAGTCTCAACAACTCCCCCGGTGGAGTGGCGCGATCAGCGTCGACAAAAGCAACGAGTTCCGCGTCGGTCCGCCGGAGCGTCTCAATTATCACGCCACCCTTGCCGAGCTTCGGGTAACGATACATGTGCAGTCTGCCATCGGCGAGCTGGCGGCTACGAACGATCGCCGCGGTTTCGTCGGTGCAATAATCCAGCGCCACGAGGAAGCGAATGCCCGGCGCGTCGAGCGCACGCAGATAGCTGTCCAGCGTACGACCGATCCGATGCTCCTCGTTGTGTGCGGGAATAATGATGTCGAGACGCATTGCACTCCCTAACCAGGAGAGTCGACAAGGGCGGGAAACACATTCACCGACAGGTCACCAGATCTATTTCGAAAATTCGGCGACGCATGCCGGCATACGGCATGATGGCCAGCCGCTGCCGGCCGCAGTGTGATCCGTTCCGCCCGGCCCCTCCCCATGGGTCACAGCGTCGAAAATACTCATTGTAAGAAATCAAAGTCAGGCTCTACCCGGCCAGTTTCCTGGCCGTAACTGCCAGGAGACGTCAAAGTTGCGGTTACATGGCCGTTTGCTCCAGGCCCGGTGTCCATACATGGAACTCCAGGTAGAGCCGGGAGAAACGCTACGATGCGTCACCGTGGATGAACGTGCGTTCAGCCTCCGGTTCGGATTCCGGCCCCGACCCGCCTCGACGAACCTACACAACCCGTCACCATCCGACACCCGTAAAAGCCCAACAAAAACAGGACCAACCGAACGCCGCTATTGTGCGGTCCGCTGGCTGCCGCGGCGATGTTGGCCAACCGCACGGACCGGCGCCGACGACGGATCGCGGCGAAGCGCGCCCCGGCAACGCCGGCACCGAATGTCTCCACGCTGGGCGGCCCGCCCGCACCCCACCGCGCACGGCACCGACTCATACGGCTCGAGATCGAGCTGGCCTACATAATCCCCGACCAGTTGACGGCACCGGCAATGCACTACATCACAACAGAGGAGCAACTCCCCGCGACGATGAAGGCGCCATTCATGACCGCACTCCCCACAGGGCCTCACCTGTTGACCCGTGTTCATTGTCCGCCCCCCGATTCAGGCCAGCCGCGTACTCACCGCTGGCAGTTTCCTCGTCCGGAAACCTGTGATTTAGAGCGACCGCAACAGGGGCGCTCTTACACCCGGCTCGGCGGGTTCAGTCACCAACTGTCTGCACCGGTGTGGTGGTTGACGACGAAGGAGTTGACGACGAAGGAGTAACCGGCGGTGGCTGCGTCGCCGTCGCCGCGGGCCGTGCCGGCGCAGCTGCGGGCGGCTGCGCCGCTACGGAGGCCGCCGTTGGTGGCGGCGAGGTAACGGGCGCCGCCGTTGGTGGCTGCGACGTAGCAGCCGGCGACGAAGCAGCCGGCGACGTAGCAGCCGGGGAGGAAGCGCCGGACGGCGACTGGGCGCCAGCAGGCGACGCCGCCGGCTGCCCAGCCGCAGCTGGAGCGGACGTGGTGGGCTGCGGCGCGGACGACGCACTCGGCGTAACAGTCGCCGTCGGCGTCGGGTCCGGCGTCGGGTCCGGCTGCGCAACTGCACCGGACGTGGGTGTCGGCTCAACTGTGCCGGCCGGCGACGGCCCCACGGCGATGGCGGAATCGGTTGGTGTCGGGGCTGGCGACAACCCGGCATCGGGCGTTGCCCGGCCGCCTGGCGTAGCTACCGCTGGCGGCTGGCCGACGACGACACCGCCACCCGGATCGTTGCGGACCGGTGGGATCGTGAGTGGGTCAACCGCGCTGCCGTCGGCGGGCGGCGGTTGCACCGCGAACGGGCCGACCGTGGTTATCCCGGTGCCGCGCGTCGCCGGCGAGAGCCGGACCGCACCGATGTAACCGTCCAACCACAGTGGCGTGATACGGACCACGTCCCCGGTCTGCGGTGCGTGGATCACCAGGCCGCCACCGACGTACATCGCGACATGATGGATCGTCGCTGGATCGGAGCTGTCGTAGGCGTAGAAAACAAGGTCACCGGGTAGCAGCTCGGCCAGCCGGACGGCTTGGCCGACCCGGGCCTGATCTGCGGCGACCCGGGGAATGAGGATCCCCGTGCTCGCGAATGCCTGCTGGGTGAGCCCGGAACAATCATAAGAATCCGGACCTTGCGCACCCCACTCGTACGGCCGACCGAGCTGGCCGAGTGCAAACCGCAGCGCAGCCCGGGCCTGCGGTGACGGACCGAGACCGGCGACGTCCTGCGCCTGCGCGAAGATATGCCAGGCGGCCGTCTCAGGTGTGCTGGCCGTCCCCGGCGTGCTGGCCGTCCCCGGCGTGCTGGCCGTCCCCGGCGTGCTGGGCATCCCCGGTGTGGTGGCCGTCCCCGGTGTCGTGAACGGGTCGCCGATGAGCTCCGGCCCCGCCTGCGCCTGGCGAACAAGGTCGCGCAGGTCAGCCCGCAGTGTGGCGTCCGATCGCCCTGTCCAGTCGCCGTAGAGCCCGGAGCCGAGAACGGACCCGGGCGTCCGGGTGGTCGCAGCCTGGACCGGCGACGGCAGCCAGGACGCCGACACGGGGCCTTGCGAACCGCTCAACCCGCCCACCGCCATGCTGGTGACCAGCACGATGTGCGCGAGGTGCCGCATCTCGTGCCCGCCCCGCTGTGACTGCATGCTCCTCCGTTCATCCGGACTGTTGTGCATACCCATCCCCGACAGGAATCAGGAATTCAGTCTCCGCCCCCGTGTGCCGCAGGCCCGCAAAGCGGGGGCACCCGATCACAGCTACTTCGTACAAGCCACTCGGCGATGCGCGAAAAGCATGATCGGACCACCTTCGGCCCGCCGGATGCCACCGCTGCCGACCGTTGTTCCCCCTGGGCGATCCTCGCGCCCTCGTGCTTGTGCACGTTATACGGAGAGAGCGCCGTCACTCCAGCACGTCAGCCGATTGGAAATATTCGATCATGAAAACCCGACGGACCGACCTTTGATCCGGCTCCCGGATCGGAACCCGGATCGGAACCCGGCAATTCAGCCGACGTTCAAAGTCTATACACTAAACGTTTCCAGATCACGGTGCCGTTGTTCAGAAGAAAAACCTTACACCAACGGCCACACAACCGATGGCCGTTCGCCGGCTACGACCGGCTCCACCAACTGGCCACCCACCGGACATGGCGAATTTGCCATGACGAGACGGTCAGGAAATGCGGCGAGGACAGAGTTGGAAACTGTGATCGGGTCGATCTCCGCCTGATGCGGGGAGCCGACTTGGGGGGACAAGGAAGCCAAGGGATCATGGCGCGGCGAGGCCGCGCGTGCGGATCTTTTCCGGGCACTTCGCATGCGACCATGCATTGACCGCGGCGTTCCCATCCACCTGCTGGTATCCTTGTGCCCTTTTCGGGCCGGCGCCGCCCCGACCGCGGCCAACATCCAGACAGCCAAAGGCGGTGCGACCAACTCTTTCGCGCCGGTGGAGGCGCGCAGAGACAGCGGGGGAACAACCGATGGCGGAGGATGGGTCCGGTCTGTGCCGGCTGCGCTACGGCGGGCTGGCGTGACCATCGCCGCCGAGAATGCGACGCTCGTCGGCGCCACCGGCATCTCACTGCCCCGTCGTCGGATCGTGGCCGAACAGGTCATGGTCATCGCCGGCCAGCTCGGCGCGGGCGGCGGCAATCTACTGTTCTCGATCGTCGCGCTGCGGCTGCTGAGCCCGGGCGACTACGCCGAGCTGGTCACGTTCATCGCTCTATATCTCCTACTGCATGTCCCGGCGGCCAGCCTGTCGGTGGGTAGCGCGATTGCGCCGGGCGACGAGCGGGCGCTGCGCCGCGCCGGGTTGAGGCTCGGCGCCGGCGCCGGCGCCGTCCTCGCGGCGACGAGCGTGCCGTTGTCCGCCGCGCTGCACCTGTCGACCGGGCTCGTGCTCGTCCTGGCCGCTGCCGGCCCGGGTGCGGGGCTGCTGGCGCTCGCCCGGGGGAAGCTGTACGGCGCCGGGCTCGTCGGCGGAGTCACCGCGAGCCTGCTGGCCGAGCCGGTGGGACGGCTGACACTCGGCGTGGTGCTGACCGCGGCGCTTGGTCCGGTCGGCGGAGCGGCCGGGGTCGTTGCCGCCGGCTACTGCGCGCTCGGGATCGCTCGGTGGCGCGGCGCCGGGGTGCGACCGTCAGTGTCGCAAAGCGCCACCGGCGCGGGCCGGCAGACGGCGGCGATGGTCGTGTTCCTGCTGCTCGCCGTCCTGGCGAACCAGGATCTCCTCTGGGCGAACGCGATCCTCGGGCGCGACCAGGCCGCGCTGTTCGCGGTCCTGTCGACGCTCGGCGGCGTCGCGGCGTTCGCGACCGCGACCATCCCGATGGTGCTGCTGCCACGGGCCGCGAACCGTGACACCGCAGCCGTGCTCGTCGCACTGGGCGGGGCGGCCGCGGTCGGTCTCGGTGCGCTCCTGGTCGTCGCGGTGACCCCGACCGGATTCTGGGTGTCAGTTCTCGGCCCCGCCTACGCCGAGACCGGCCGGCTCGCCGTCGCCTATGTCGGGGCGATGGCGATGTTCGGCCTGGCCCGGGTGCTGGCCGCGGAGAACTGCGTCACCGGCGGCGGCCGGGCGTCGGGCATCGCGGTCGGGGTCACCGTGGTCGGCCAGGCGGTCGGCATCGCGCTCTTCCATGACGACGCGCGCTCGATCGCACTGGTCACCTTGGCCGCCATGACCGCCATGACCGCGTCGGTGGGCACCGTGACCATGCTGCGGGCACGGCCCTCGACCGTGGGCGCCGCATGGCCGAGCCGCCTGCGCCAGGTGGCCGCCAACCACACCGGGTGGGCGGTCGCGGGCCTCACCATGCTCGGGATCGTCATCCGGCTCCTGTCGCCGCACAGCATCTGGGTCGACGAAGCGATCAGCATCCGCCAGGCCAAGCTCTTTCCGTTTCAGGAGTCGATCCGCGCGCTGCGGGACACCGACGTGCACCCGCCCCTGTTCGCCACGGTGCTGTGGGTGGAGGTCCACCTGTTCGGGACGGGCCAGTTGGCCGTCCGGTTGCCCTCGATCGTGACCGGCAGCCTGATGGTGCCGATGCTCTATCTGGCCGGCCGGGAGCTCTACGACCGCCGGGCCGGGCTGGCCGCGGCCATTCTCGGCGTCTTCGCCCCGTTCGCGGTCTGGTACTCGCAGGAGACGCGGATGTACCCGCTGTTCCTGCTGTTCGGAGTCAGCGCCACCTGGGCACAGGCACGGGTACTGCGGGTCGGCGGCCGCCTGGCGTGGGTGATGTACACCCTCGCCAGCGCGCTGCTGCTGTGGACCCATTACTTCGCGACGCTGCAGGTCCTCGCGCAACAGATCGTGTTTGCCGTGATCGCCTGGCGCCGGCGCGGATCGCGCCGCGCCAGTCGGGACGGGCCGGATATCGTGGTGCCGTGGTTGACCAGCATGGCCACACTGGCCTTGCTGGTCGCGCCGCTGGTGCCCTTCGTCAACGCTCAGTTCAACGCCTACAACTCCCGTGGCGGGGTGGGTTTCGCCGCGCAGACCAGTGACGTCGCCGCGACTGGCAGCCATCCGCTGCTCTCGATCTACTCGATCGGCGCGAACGGGGTCTGGGCTGTCTTCGGATACCACTCGGATGCGATCGTGGCCACCCTGGTCGCGCTGTGGCCGGTGGGGATGCTGGTCGCCTTCCTGCTGCTCGGCCGGGGCTACTCGCGCAGCGCGGTGTTGCTCGCCGCGACCGTGCTCGTCCCGGTACTGTTTCTGTTTGCGCTCGGTACGCAGAAGGACAACCTGTTCGAGGTCCGCTACTTCGTCGGTATCCTGCCCGGACTGATTCTTCTCATAGCGCGTGCTCTCACGAGCTGGTTGCGGACCACGGCGGGAATCGCGCTCGGCGTCGGGCTGGCCAGCCTGACCCTCGTGCTTGCGCTGAGCGACCAGCAACTCAATCCAAGCGACCCGCGCCTGTACGACTTCGACGGCGCCTTGAAGCACGTCACCGCTCAGGCGAAACCGGGCGATATAATCATATATTCGCCAATCTTCCTGGTCGATGTCGTTGATTACTACTCGCCTTCGCTCCCGTCCTATGGTCCTGGCTCGGGGTCGCTGGCGCGGGCCAGAACCGCCCGCCATGTGTTCGTCATCGGCAGCTTTCTGTCCGATCCCAACGTCGCGGTGGACACCAAAGCCCTCCTGGTCCGGCTGGAACAACGCCGGCAGGTCATCGACACCTTTCACGTCCCTCAAGTAACCGTCTGGGAGCTGCAGTGACCTTCACGCCGAGCCGGGAGACCCTCGCGGACAGCCGCCACCTGTCTCCGGTGGCCCCTGCGGCGCGCCACTCGGTCACCATCGACACGAGGATCGACCCCGATCTCGATCTCGATCTCGGAACCGGCATCGGAACCGGGATCGTCGGGGACCCGCGGCTCGCGCCGCCGACGTGGCAACCGATGGGGTCGGGCCGGCCGCTGCGGCGCCGGATGCTGTATCTGCTGCCGCTGAACGTGCTCGCCTTCTGCTGGTACTTCGGCTGGCTGCTGGCGCCCGGGCGGGTCGGCAACGCGTTCCTTTACACCCTCCTGCTGCTCGCCGAGGCATTCAATGCGGTGCAGGCGCTGGGCTTCTGGTGGACCTGCTCCCGGGAGCGCGTACGCCGGCGCCGGCCACAGGTCAGCGGACAGATAATCGCCGTGGACGTACTGGTACCGGTCTACAACGAGCCGGTCGACGTGGTGGAACCGACGGTGGCCGCGGCGGTCCGGCTGCGGGGCGCGCAGGTGCGCGTGTTCCTGTTGGACGACGGGGACAACCCGCAGATGGCCGCGCTGGCCAGCCGGCACGGTGCCGGCTACATCACCCGGGCGGAACACAACGGCGCAAAGGCTGGCAACCTCAACCACGCGCTCGGCCGAACCTCCGCGCCGATCGTGGTCGTCTTCGACTGCGACCATGTGCCGCACCCGGACTTTCTTGAAGCAACGCTCGGTCACCTCGACGACCCCGGCGTGGGCTTCGTCCAGACGCCGCAGTACTACGCGAACGCCTCGACCAACGAGGTCGCCGGCACGTCATGGGCCCAGCAGGCGCTTTTCTTCGGTGGAATCGCGCGGGGCAAGGACGGCCTGGGGTCGATGTTCTGCTGCGGAACGAACATCGCCTTCCGCCGTAAGGCCCTGGCGGAGGTGGGCGGATTCTCCGAGGATTCGCTGACCGAGGACTTCGAGCTGTCGATCCGCATGCACAGCCGCGGGTGGCGATCGGTCTACGTTCCCGAGGTTCTGGCCAGTGGCCTCGGGCCGGCTGACATGGCCTCCTACACCAGCCAGCAGCTGCGGTGGTCCAGAGGCTGCATCTCGGCGATTCCGGCCGTGCTGGCCGCGGGGCTGCCCCGGCGGTTGAAGGCGCAGTACCTGCTGTCCGCCGGCTACTTCCTGTCCGGCTGGACGGTGCTCATCTACATGATCATGCCGTTGGTCCGGATCCTGTTCGGCGTCCAGCCGATCACCGCGGCCAGCGCCGACCAGTTCCTGCTGCACTTCGCGCCTTACTTCGTCGTGGCCCTCGGCACGGTCGCACTGGCCGGGAACGGTAGCTACACCTTTGGCGCCTTCACCCTGCAGAGCGCGAGCTTCTGGATCGGGGTGCTGTCCACGGTGCGAGCGGTACTGCGCCGGCCCGGCCGCTTCGTCGTCACACCGAAGCAGGGGGCCGGGTCCTGGCAACCGTCGGTGGTCGCGGTACCCGTCGCCGCGGCCGTGGTGCTGATCGCTGCCTCGATCTACGGCTTGACCCAGGACCGGGGCCCGGGAATGGCGAACAGCATCGCGTTCGCCGGCGTACACGCCGCGCTGATGCTGCGCGGGGCCGCACCGGCCCTGGGGTGGCGGGGCCGGACGGCACGCACCGCCGTCGCGTCCGAGGCCACGCCGATCGCGGCCTGACCGGATCCGAACTCCGGTCCTGGTCCTGGTCCCCCCCGGGGGGGACCAGGACCAGGATCAGCCGAAACGGCCGTTGACGTAGTCGGCGGTCCGCGGGTCGTGCGGGTCACCGAACATCTGCTCGGTCCGCCCGTACTCGACCACGTGACCGGGACTGCCCTCCACGGCGAGGAAGAACGCGCAGTGGTCGGACACCCGCGCCGCCTGCTGCATGTTGTGCGTCACGATGATGATCGTCACGTCCGAGGCGATCTCGGCGATGGTCTCCTCGACCCGGCGGGTGGATGTCGGGTCAAGGGCCGAGCAGGGCTCGTCCATCAGCAGCACATCCGGCTCGACGGCCAGGGAGCGGGCGATACACAGCCGCTGCTGCTGCCCGCCCGACAGCGCCCCACCCGGCGAGCGCAGCCGGGTGCGGACCTCGTTCCACAGCCCGGCCCGCAGCAGGCACCGCTCCACCAGGGATTCCTTGTCCTTGCCCTTGATCCCGGCAAGCTTCAGGCCGCTCGCGACGTTGTCAAAGACCGTCATGGCGGGGAACGGGTTGGGCTTCTGGAAGACCATGCCGATCCGCCGGCGGGTCTCCTGTGCCCGCTTGTCGGCGGCGTAGATGTCCTCGCCGTCAAGCAGAACCTGGCCGGCCAGGGACGCGCTCGGGATGAGCTCGTGCATCCGGTTCAGGATGCGCAGGTAGGTGGACTTGCCGCAGCCCGAGGGCCCGATGAGCGCCGTCACCTCGCCTGGTCTCATGGTCAGCGACACCCGGTCGAGGACCTTGCGCTCGCCGAACCAGGCGGAGATATCCCTCGTCTCCAGCGCCGCACCCGAAACCGGCCCGGTGCGCTCGCGGCGGGCAGCGGGAATCAGCCCGCTCGCCGTCGCCGTCGCCGTCGCCGTCGCCGTCGCAGCCACCGCAGTCGCCGGATCGGCCACGCCCGGGAGCTCCTCGGTCGGCTTGTCGAGGGCGGGCATGCCGATCATGGGCGCGTCGGACATGACGTCAGTCCTTTCCAGTCGGACGATGTGCGATCGTGCTGTCCTGCGCACCCGGCGGCTCAAGCGGGCTCGAGCAGGTGCGCAGGCTAAAGCAGGTGCGCGGGCTAGAGCAGGTTCGGGAGCAGGCGGGCGAGGCTTTCATAGACGTTCCAGACCACCGCGACCAGCACAGGTGCGCTCAGAAGATAGGCCGCCGGCGTCTCCCAGCGGTGGAACAACCAGGTCGCGAACACCACCGCGACGAGAAGCACCTGCGCCCACAGCAACAGGGGCAGGGCGGCGGCCGGCTCGCCGGCAAGCGAACGCTCGTCGGCGTAGATGGCCGGGCGGGTACCGGCGGACGGCTGCGCGGCGGTCGTCAGGTTGGCCGTGACCGTCAGCGTGTGCGTCGGGCTGACGGCTGGCGCCGAGGTCACCAGCGTGATCCGGTGGACGGACCCGGTCACCGGCTGCGGTGGCGTGCGCCCGTCGCGGACCTCGACGACGGTGAACTTCGAGATGCCCAGACCTGTGGTCGCGATGATCTGATCGCCGTTGCGCAGCTTGTCGAGCGTGGCGAAGGGGGCGCCAAACGTGGTGCGCCGGCCGTAGACGACCGCCGTACCGGCCTGTCCGGGCAGCGGTGTGTCCCGGCGATGGCCGAGCCCGCGGGTGAGCGCGCCGCTCGTGGTGCCCTCGACCACGACCTGACGGACTTTCAACCGCGGAATCTCGATGATCGCCACCGGAACACCCGGTGTGATCGGTGGTGCCACCGGAGCAACCTCGTCACCGACCTGGGCGAGCTGGCCGCGAAACGTCTTGTAGAGGTTGTCCTGGGTCCGGGCCTCCTGCAGCCCGGACACCGCGAGCAGATAGCCGGCGAAGCCGAGCATCAGCACGGCCACACTGATGAGAACCCGCCCGGCGGCGATCGCGATGACCGCCCGGCCACCGACCGGCGGGCGTGGCGGCTGGCGTGGCGGCTGGCGCTGGCGCCGCCCGCCCCGGTTCGGCGGCGCCGCGCCCGGTGCCACGGTTGAAGGCGCTCCCGGTGCCGGTGCCTGAGTCGTCACGCTCACCCCGTCTACTTCCACATCCGCGGCAGGACCCGGGTCAGTGACCGCGTCGATGCCGACGCGGGTCCGCCGCGTGAATACCAGACGAGCCCGAGGCCGAGTGCCACCGAGCCGAATCCGATCACGATCAGGAGAAGTATCGCGAGCCGCCCGACGCCGGTGGACTCCACCAACGGTCCCGTCCGGGCCGAGGTGGTGAACGCCGCGGTGGAACTCGCCTTCGGCGTGGCCCGGGCCGACGAGCTGGCGCTGGCCCGAACCGTTGCGCTGGGACGAGGACTGGCCGTACTGCCACCGGTCGAGGTCGAGGTCGTGGTCCCGCTTCCGCTACTCCCAGAGGTGGTTCCGTCACCGCTGGCCCCGGAGGTCGTACCGCTGCCGCCCGTCCCGGACGCCGTCGTGCCGCCCGCCGCGGACGTAGCGCCAGTGCCAGTGCCCGGGGATGTGGTCTGCGCCGCGGGCGACGGGCTCGTCGACGGGGTCGGCGTACCGGTCGATGCCGGCGCCGCCTGCAGCCGCACCGCGGCCTGCACCGTGCCCGCCTGTGCGACCAGGTTCGCCGGCAGGCTGAGGTAGCCATCGGGCAGCTGGCCGTTGTCGATCCCGTGCGCCTGGCCCTTGGCCGTGGCGAGGTCGATGAAGTCGGCCATCTTGGCGGCCTTGGTCTTGTCGATACCGCTCGTCGGGACCATCGCGTAGTGGACCAGCGCGAGCGGGTAGAGCGCCGGGTCGGTCGCCGCGTAGTCGGCCTGGCGGACGCCGTTCGCATCGACGGTCATGGCCTTGACGGCCGCCGTGACGGCCGCGTCGGTCGGGGCGTTAAACGAGCCGGCGGCGTTCTTCAGTTCCGCCTGCGGCAGGCTCAGGTTGGTCGCGTCCGCGCTGTCGAACAGCACGAACAACGACCGGGCACCCTGGCGCGCCGCCGAATAGGACGACGGCTGGTGCCCGGGATCCTGGTCGGAGATGGTGCTCGGGTCCTTGCCCGCCGGGGCACCGGCCGCAGCCTGGCGGACGACCGCGTCAAGCCCGCTCAGCGGGGCGAAAGTCATGTTCATCGCCGACGTCGGGTCGACCGTGCGGAACGTGTCGAGCGGGTACCGCACGTTGCCCTTGTTCCACGCGTCCAGGAAGTAGCTGCTGACGTGCATGCCGTACGGGTCCTTGGTGCCCTTGAGAAAGGCGCTCGCGTCCGGGTCCGCGGTGAGCCAGCGGGTCACCTCGTGGGTCAGGTCCTCGCCGTCGGCCGTGAGCACCGGCGGGAAGTAGTTCTGGGCGGTGAAGTCCTTCGCCCAGGCGACACCGGGGTTGAGCGCCTGGAACTCCGGGTCCGCAAAAATCGTGACCGGGTTCCCCGTCGTCCCCGGGTTGGGGCAGTACGCGCTGCCCGGCCCGGTGATGGGCGCCGTGGGGTCGCAGCCGGGCGGCCCGCCCGAACCGTACAGACCGGGATAGGACTGCGTGAGCAGCTTGGCG
This sequence comes from Protofrankia sp. Cas4, assembly GCF_963555915.1. NCBI lineage: Bacteria > Bacillati > Actinomycetota > Actinomycetes > Frankiales > Frankiaceae > Protofrankia > Protofrankia sp. Cas4. Next base: position 14,994 of record NZ_CAUVXL010000117.1, on the reverse strand, counting down.
ACCAGCCGGGCGTTCAGCCGCAGCGAGGTGATGGCCGTGTGCGTCACGGGGTCGTCGAGCAGGAAGCCCAGCGAGATGGCGGACACCGCGAGCGGCGCGTAGGCCACCGGATTCGGCCCGGTCGCGCCGGTGGCGGCCGGGCGCGTGGTCAGGGCCATGTCAACGGTGCCGGCGGCAAAGTCCGACCGGGCCTGGGTGTCGCCGAGCAACGAGTAGTCGACGTTGAGCGCGGGCGTGCCCGCGCACGAGCGGGCCGTCCAGCTCAGCATCGCGAGGTTCGCCACGGGGGCGCCTTCGGAGGTGAAGTCAGAGTTGTTGATCGAGCATGCCCCGGCTCCGAGACGGAAGGTCAACGGGATGGCGACGTGCGGCGTCCAGCTGTTCAGGAGCTCGGCGGACGGCTGGGTGAGCTTCCACAGAACCAGCGAACACGGCCGCGTCGAGTTACAGCCCAGGCTCGTCAGCTCGCGCCCCGTCTCGACCACGAAGTCGACGCTGCCCGTCCCGTCCGGCGCTGTGATCCCTTTACGCCTGTTACCCGGACCGTCGGGACCTGCGCCGTTGAGCCCGCCGAGTGCGGTGGGATCGGAACCTGAGGCCAGGGTTTCGGACCCGTAACAGTCGGCGGCCGACTTCGGGTCGGGGCGGCACTGGTAGATCCGGACCTCGTTGGTCGACAGGTCCGCCCCGCTGGAGGGGAAGCCCTTCCAGCTGAGGTGGATCGCCTCGAAACCGAGGTCGCTCGTCTGGCTGACGGTCACCGACGCGTTCGCCCCGATCGCCGGTGCCGGGACGGTCGTCGCCACCGGGACGACCGCGGCCCGCGCCGGCGCCGCTCCTGGCAGGAACAGGGAACCGGTGACCGCCACGACCGCGCCGGCCAGCGCGACGGCGACGCCTACCCGCTCCCTTACCAATCTCGGTGACACGTCTTCTCCAGCCGGGGAGGGACACACCGCGGACGGGTGTGCGGTGCTGTCGGAATCATTCCGCCAGTTCGGACGGAATGTATGGAGCGATCGCTCGGAACACATGGAGCGGTAGCTGCATGCACCGCAGAGCCCGGCGCGAACGCCGGGCTCTGCGTGACACGAACGTTACTTAGGAGATGCCGAACTTGGCACCACAGAGCGTGCCCGTGCCCGAGGTGGGCAGCGAGATGAAGCCCTCGTTGGCGCTGAGCGGGTGGGTGCAGATGTAGCCGGCCTTACCGAAGACCGGGGTGTAGTTCGACCAGATCTTGTCCAGACCGGTGCTGCCGGGCTGGTTCTTGAGGACGTTGAACAGCAGGCGGGCGAACTTGCCGGACGGGTTCAGCGAGTACGGGCCGGCCGCGCCGTTGGCAACGTCGGGGATGGTGGCGGGGACGCTGTCGATCTCGCGGACGGTGAAGCCGTTACGGTTGTCCACGTCGCCACCGCGGGACTGGGCGACCCACTTGCCAGCCGAATACGGCACCAGCGCGTCGCCGATCGTGTCACCGGCCTGGAGGTTGGCCTGCAGGCTCACACCGCTGTTCTCCTCGAGGGTGGCGGGCTGACGCACGCACGCACCCGGCACGAGCGCCGCGTTCGGGCCGTTCACGTTACCGCTGTTGCTCAGCGCCTTGAGGAACGAGTTGCGGGTACCTGACCCCGACTGCGGCAGGTAGGGCTCGATGGGCGAGCTCGGCAGGGCCGAGTTGATGGTGTGCCAGTCGGTGAGCGTGCAGCTGTAGATGGCGGTCAGCTGAGCGGTGCTGACGGTCTTCGGCGTCAGCTTCGGCGAAACCGGCTTCGCCGCCCAGGTCACCACGTCCTTGGCGTACGCGAGGAAGGTCTTGTCGACGTCCGAGGCCTTCGTCGCGTCCGGGTACCGCGAGGAACGCGCGAAGTCGACGCACACGCCGGACGCGTTGTAGGCCGCCGGGTCGTTGTTCAGGGCCGTGACACCGGCACTCGAACCGTTCGGCCGGGCGTAGTTCGCACAACCCGCCTTGGCGGTGATCGGGGTCGTGCCGGTCGCGTTCCAGCTGTAGAGCTTGTGCGCCGGGCTCGTCGCGTTGTACGAGACCGAGTAGTCATTCATGATGTTCTGCGTGGTGTCCGATCCCACACCGACGATGTCGCCGGCCGCGGGGGTGACGCCCGCCGGCGGGTCGGCCAGAGCCGGTCCGCCCATGACGCCCACGGCCAGCGCCGTGGCCGTGATGGCGACCGTGAGGGCCGCCTTCTTCGGAATGTGCATGTTCCACTCCTTGTGGGGAACGGTTTTCACGCGGCGACGTTCAACCGTCGCCCGAGCCGTCGGTGGCTCGGATATGAGATTTCCATATCATTGATGAACACGGCCAGCCACCCGAGGGATTTACCGGGCAGCCACCAGGTAACCATTTCGTAAACTCCTGTGAATGTGCGTTCACAGGTATACTCGGCATTTTGTCGGGGCAGCGGCGGAATTCCTGCCGCCCGGACGCCGCTCATGCCGGTGGCGAGCGCCGGCGCAGATGCGCGCTCAACAACGGAGGAACGAAGAAGGCGGCCAGTACGCTGAGGCCGGCGAACACGAAAAGAACATTCGCCTGGTGACCGCCCTGGCGTAGGCTGGACACCGATACCGGCGCCGCGGAGATGTCACCACCACCGGAACCATTCGAGCCGCTCGAGCTTGCTCCACCGGTGGCCGTGACAACCTGTCCGGTCTCCGGGTCGATTGTCGTGCCCGCACCCGCCGAACCGGTACCGTTCGACGAGTCGCCGCCCGTCCCGGTACCCGACCCGGTGCCGCCCGAGCCGTCGCCCCCGGACGTGTCGCCCGAACCGCTGCCGGTCCCGCTCCCACTGCCGCTACCCGAGCCCGAACCGCTACCACTGGTCGAGCCCGAACCACTGCCGGAACCAGTCCCGCTGGTAGAGCCGGAACCGCCCGACGTGCTGGACGTCGCCGTGGTGCACGCCGGCGCGCCGGCCTTCGCGCAGTCGGCAGGCCGTGGCGCGGTGTTGAGAACCTGCAACGCGGGATTGTTGCAGCTGGCCAGGGTCGGTGCAGCGATGTGCCCCGGTATCCGGTTCATCTGGTCGAAGCCGGCCTGCACGAGGTTGACCGGCAGTGGTGAGAAGCCGAGGTTCTCCGCCTTCTGCTGGCCGGCGCACAGGAAATAACTCATGAACGTCGACAGCGTCCGTCCCTTGTCGGCAGTGAAGCGCCCGACCTCCGCAGTCGGAACAATCATGTAGCTGTAGCTTGAGACCGGGTAGACGCGGGGGTCGTTGTAGGAGTAGACACCCTCGAGGTTCTGGGTGAGGTCGGTGTTGAGTTTCGCCTGCGTGAGAGCAACCGCGACATTGCCCGCGGTCGGCTGGACGTAATATCCACCGGCGTTCAGGATGCTGGCGACCGGGAAACCCGAACGCTGGGCGTAGGAGTACTCGACGTAGGTGATGGCGCCCTCGCCGTACGGTGCGGCGACGTAGTTGGCGACTCCGCTCGACAGCGCCTGGCCCTTTGCCCCGGGAAACGTCGGGTAGAAGGACTGCAGGCCGCAGTTACCGGAAAAACTCGCGTACTTTCTGCAGAAATCCGTCCACAGCCCGGGGTACTGCTTCGACATGTAGAGCGTGAACTGGGCGGAGGTGCCCGAACCGTCAGAGCGCAGGACGGGGGTGATGGCCTTGTCCGGCAGCTGTCGGCCGTTGTCCGCGGTGATGGCCGGATCGGACCAGTTGGTGATGACTCCGGTGAAGATCTTGGTGAGGGTCTCACCTGAGAGCCGCAGGTTGGTGACCTGCTTGCCCGCGACGGTCAGGTGATACATGAACGACGTCCCACCGGCGACGATCGGCAGATAGGCGTAGGGCCGTCTGGCCGCGAGCGGCAGCTCGTCGGTGTCGTTGCTGCCCGGGATCCGAGGCTGGAACGGGATCTCGGAGACGGCGAAGTCGTTGAGCCCGTTCCAGTAGTCCGACCGTCCCGACGACGAGCCGTTACCGGTGTAGTTGACCGGCAGCCCGTTCTTGCGGACGTCACGGACCCACTGGCTGATCATGATCTCGCTCCAGGTGGAGCCTGATCCGGCAACAGCGGCATAGGGGGCGTCGGCGCTGGCCGGTGGGCTCGCCGCCATCCCGACGCCGCCGACGGCGACCGCGCTCAACGCGATCGCGACGAGGCGGGCGACCAGGCGACGGCCCTTCCCGCCTGCGGTTCGCGAGCCTGGGCGGGTTTTGCTGGGGAGAACGGCGAGCATCTTCTACGACACCTCCGCGGAGCGGCGCTTCTGCCGGCGTGAGAGCGCTCCGGGGTTGCGACCACCGACGACGCGGGCGATGACGAACAGCACGAGGACGAGGATGAGCAGCGTCAGGGCCGCGCCATAGGCGCGTGCGACCGACTCGGGCTGTGGAAACTTGACGTAGTTGAGGACGTAGAGCGGCAGCGAGAGCATCGCGCCGTGGGCCGGGTCGGCGTTGAGGTCGTTGGTGAAGCCCGCCGTGAGCAGCACCGGCGCGGTCTCGCCGACGCCGCGGGCAACCCCGAGGATGACCGCGGTCAGCAGGCCCGAACGGGCGGTGGGCAGGACCACGTGCCACACGGTCTTCCACTGGCTTCCGCCGAGGGCGAGGGACGCCTCCCGCAGACCACCGGGAACGATCCGCAAGACGACCTCCGCCGTCCGGGTGATGATCGGCATCATCATCACTGTGATGGCGAGCGAGGCGGCGAACCCACACCGGTTCGTGCCGAGCGACAACACCACGGTCGCGAAGACGAACAGGCCCGCGACCACCGACGGGATCGCGCTCATCGTGTCGACGATCGTGCGAACCGGGCGGGTGAGGGGACCGCGTACCTCGTTGAGGAACAGGGCGGTGGTGATCCCGAGCGGAACCGAGATCAGTACCGCGACGCCGACCTGCAGCAGCGTGCCCACGATGGCGTGGAGCGCGCCGCCGGAGGTCAGCGGGTCTGACGGGGCCGTCACCGACATCGTCTGGGTGAAGAAGTTGAGGTGCAGCGCGGTGTAACCACGGAACGCCGTATAGCCAATGATCAAGGAAAGTATCGTGACGACCGTCAGCCCGGCGGCGTGGCAGATCACCGACATGACCCGGTCGGCCAGTGCGACGCCGCGGCCCTCCCGCGACAGCACGACGGTCGAGTAGACCGCCAGGAAGAGCACGTAGCAGCACAGCCAGAAACCGACGGTCCCCGACAGCGGCAGGAGCCGCTCGAAGAGAACCCAGGTCAGGCAGAGTGCGCACAGCGCTGACCCACCCACGGCGAGGACATCGTCCGCCGTGACCTGGGCCGGGCGGATCCGGACCTCCGGCGGGGACTCAGGCAGTGCGGGTCCGGCCGGGTTCCGCACTGTGCCGGGCACCGGGTGCCCGAGCGGCGAAGTCGTGGTGATCGCCATCAGATCTCCGTTGCCTCGCCGGAACGGGACCGGCTGATGATGGTCGAGGCGAGCGCGTTGACCAGCAGTGTCAGGGCGAAGAGCACCAAGCCGGCACCGAAGAGCGCGGCCAGCCCGAACGACCCGGACTCGTTGTAGCGCAGCGCGATGAGTGAGGAGATCGACATCCCACCCTGCTCCAGAATGTGGATCATTCGTCCGGGTGAGGCGAAGAGCGGCGCGATGATCAGATAGACGGCGATGGTCTCGCCCAGCGCCCGCCCGAGACCGAGCATGACCGCGCCGACCATGCCGGCTCGGCCGAATGGCAGGACGACTGCGCGGATCATGCCCCAACGGGTGCCACCGAGTGCCAGCGCCCCCTCCCGTTCGCCGGCCGGGGTCTGCGAGAAGACCTCGCGCATGATCGATGTAATGATCGGCGTGACCATGAGTGCGACGACGAGCCCGGCGATGAAGGTGGACGAGGCGTACTGACCGAGACCGGTGACCCCGCGGTGGGTGTGGAAGAACGGAAACCAGCCGAGATGGTCGGCCAACCAACGGCTCACCGTGATGGCCCGGGGCTGGAGGAAGAAGAAGCCCCACAGCCCGTAGACGATGCTGGGGATGGCGGCCATGAGGTCGAGCAGGGAAACCATCGGACGGCGCAACCTACGCGGTGCGTACTCCGAGACGAACAGCGCGGTACAGATCGACAGCGGAACGGCGACGACGAGCGCGACACTGGCAATGAGGATCGTTCCCAGCAGGACCGCGCCGACACCGAACGTGTTCGAGCTCGGCAGCCACTGGGTCTCGGTGAAGAAGGACAGGCCGACCTTCCGCAGGGCCGGCAGTGCCTTGTAGAGCAGAAAGACGCCGATGAAGCCCATCGTCGTCATCACGGTTATGGCGGCCGTCCGGCTGACGCCGCGAAATACGCGGTCGGCAACTCCCGGCCGTGGGCGCGTGTCGCGCCGGACCTCGACAGGGGAACCCGCATCCCCGCCCGATGCCACCTGGCCTGTCTCCAGGTCGGTGGCCAGATACGCGCCGGGCGTCACGGTGGAGTCTCCCCCTGACCGGCGCCGGCGACGTCGGTTCTTCTCCATCGCTTCGATATAAAAACAGACATCGCCGCCCAGGTGGCGATCTGAAGGTGAACAAACCCCGAATTCTGACAACCATCGGGAGGCACCACAGGTATACGAAATGAACGGGCGTTCATTTCGTATACCTGTGGTGGCAAGGCGGGGCAGGCTGCTGCGGGCCCGGACTGCTCAATCGGGGACCTTGCTCAATCGAGGACCTTGCGCGATCGAGGATCGTGCCCGATCGAGAATCGGCTCAGCCGGTTCGGACGAAGCGAGCCGCGTCGGCGACCACGTAGTTGTCGGTTCCGGTGGTGGCCACGGTCACGGTTCCCGCCGTTCCGACATCGAACGGCCAGGCCCCGATCGGCGCCCAGCGACTGCCACCGGCGCGCTGGTCCACGATGACCGTGGCCGAGCCGCCCTGGTAGGCAACGGTCACCGGCACGTTCGACGCCCGCGTGGTTGCCGACGTCCACCGCAGGTAGACCCGATAGGTGCCGGCCGTCGGTAGGGAGGGCACGAAGCGCACGCTCTTGCCACCTTTGCCGGCGTTGCCGTCATGCAGGTAGCCGGTGCCGTAGTAGCCGGCGATCGCCGTACTGGACGTCCAGCCACCAGTGATCACTGTTGTCGGGGCGGTGTCGTCGACGGCGACGTCGGGATAGTCCAGCGCGGCCATGTCCTCGAACAGCCGGGTGCGAAGGGCCACCGGGTCGAGGGCCTGCACGGTCACAGCGCCGTCGAGCGCCAGCTTGGCCGCGGTACCGGCCGCCTGTCCGAGAATCATGAACACCGGCTCCATCCGCACCGAGCTGTAGGCGACATGCGACGCTGACAGACAGACGGGGACGATGAGGTTCGTGCACTGCGCGGCATCGGGGATCATCGCCCGGTACGGCAGCCGGTACGGTGCGGGAACGGGGATCTGGAAGTCGCCCTCGTTCGTCACCAGCCCGCTGACGACGAGCCGCTGGCTGTTGTGAGAATCCCGGGCGTAGCTGGCTAGGCCGATGCCGTCGGCGACGGTGGTCTGGCCACGGCAGTCCGCCTCGGTCAGGACATAGCCCGAGCTGACCATCCGACGGGCTTCACGCACGTAGAGTTGCGGCGGCCAGTTACCGGTGGCGGTGAACTCGTCGGGTGCCAACCCGTAGGCCGCGACCGCGGACCGGACGTCGGCGCGCACCCCGGTGTTGTTCGCCAGGAAGTAGAGCAGGCCCTGCTGGTAGGCGGTGTGATCAGCCACGATCGGCGCGCGCTGCGTCCAGGTCGCGCCCGGGTAGGTGTCCGCGGCGCCGACATGGTCGAGCGAGAAGGGGCCTGCGTTGTTCCCGTCGAACTTGGCGTTCGGCAGTGCCGCGTTGTTCAGGAACGCGGCGGCCTTGTCGGTGAACGGGTCGGCGTACCCGGCCGCGATCAGCCGCGGTACGAGGGCGTAGCGGTTCGGGTCGTAACCGGCGGGCCGTGGAAACGCGATCCGGTTCGACGCCTTGGTCAGGCAGAGCCGGTAACAGTAGGCCTGGACGTGGGTGTCGCCACTGCCGATGGCCCCCAGCGCGGCCGCGGAGATCTCGGGCAGCAACCCGCTGGTCGGGTCGCCCGCCCGCCGGTACGGGTCGACCGCGACGCTGAACTGGTTCTTGGAGAACACCTGGACGCCGTTGTTGGACTCGCCGTAGGTCGCGTTCGACTCGCGGCCGATCCGGTGGTGAACCCCCGCGAGCGCCAGCAGGTCCCCCTCGTAGGAGGCGTCGATGAACATCTGCGCCCGCACGACGGTGCCGTCGTCCGCCGTCACGGAGGTGAGCCGGGCGCCGCTGCGGCCGACGGAGGCCAGCGTCCGCTTGGTGTAGACCGGCACCTGCGCCCCGGTGAGCATGTCGCTCACGACCGTGGCGGCCACCCGTGGCTCGAAGGTGGTCAGCATCGGCGTCAACACCCCGAGCGAACCGCCGTTGTAGGCGACATACACCCTGCGGTAGAACTCGCGCGCGAGCCCGCCGACGGTGCCGCCCGTACCGATGTCGGTCCGGGCGAGCCCGCCGGTGGTCATGCCGCCGACGTGCGCGGTCGGTTCGAGGATCACCACCGAACCGCCCATGCGCCGCATCTGCACGGCGGCGGTGACACCGGCCATGCTCGCGCCGTACACGCAGAGGTCCGCCACTATCGGTGTGACCGCGGTGGCGGATGATGTGACGGTCAGCTCAAGGGCCGCGACCGAGCCGGCGGCGGCTGCCATCCGGAGCAGGTCTCGGCGGTGCAGCCCAGGATTCAGCGTCGGTCGGCGGGCCATGGATCCCCTCGTCGGTCGGGCTCGTGCCGGTCCGCACATCGATCTCCCCAGCCGGCAGGTTGGACCCTATTGACGCGTAATTGCCGGAGGCAACGACCACCGCGTCACATGCATGCGCCGATCCGGCGTCCAGCGGAAGACCGCACCGTGAATCGGGCAGCCACCCCTCCCCCGGCCCCCCGGCCCCCCGGGATCCACTATGGGGACGGAACGGAGCGAGTGCGTGTGACAAGGCGGGCGACCACACGACCACCGAGACGGCTACCGAGGTCAGCGGCTGGGCCCCACCGATATCCGGTCACCTCCTCAGCCTGGATCGTCACCGCAACCTGCGCGGTGATGCCGAACAGGAACCGCAGGTCGTAGTGCGTGTGCTCGGGTTCGCCCCGAGCAGGGTTCGCCGGGATCAGGTGGGCGTCGATGTCCACTGGCCGGGACAGCAGCAGACCCGCGGATGTCGGGTCGATGCCGGTTTCCTCGGCGAGTTCCCGCAGCGCAGCGTCCACGAGCGAGGAGTCGGACGGTTCGACGTGACCACCAGGTAGCAGCCACCGCCCGAGCGCGGCATGCCGGATCCGCAACACCAGCCCGTCGCGAGCGACCACGACCGCGCCGCAGGTGACATGTCCCGGCATCGTCGTGCGGGAAGCTACCGGTACGCCGACCGTTGCCGCGTCGAGCAACGGGCGCAGCACGTGAGCCTCATCGGGATAAACGTCGAGATATTGGCGGACCATCACGGTCACATCCTCGTTGGTGACGGTCACAGCGGACGGACTCCTCAGTCGTCGTTGAAGCAACGCAGCCAGGCCGACGCGATTATTTCACGGTCGCCGGGGTCAACTTCATGCACGCCAGGCTCTACCATCCCTGCGGACAATGCCGCTAGGGCAGCGAGTATTTCGCCCTGGATCAGGAAGGTGAACGGACCGACTGACGCTCCACACGTGAACTGATTGACCAGTCTGTTACGCATTGGCCGCACGAAAAACGCGTCATCGAGATGATCGACCGCTTCCGGGACGTCACGCCGAACGCACTACCCGCCTACCGTCCATCATTGTCCGAATAGTACCCATGGATCACCAGCGGACACTCTCCGCATATCTGAAGCCGGTCGCTCTAAACCTACCGAACAAGCACCTTAGGGCACCTCACTGAGAGGCAGGCCATCAGATCACAACCCTGGCCCCAGCGCGTGCCGTCCGGCGCAGCGGCAGGATTGTCGATGCTGACTGGCAGCATGGTCGGCATGGCCAACTGGGATGACGTCGAAACGGCCGCGCCGGAACTCGCTGCGGCGGTCAGGGGTCGGTTCGAGGCGTACGGGCTCGCGATCCTCGCCACCCTGCGGCGCGACGGCTCTCCCCGGGTGAGCGGGATCGAGCCGCTGTTCGCGCTCGGCGGGCTGTGGCTCGGCATGATGCCGGACTCCCGCAAGGGAACCGACCTGCTGCGGGACCCACGCTGTGCCCTGCACAACGCGACCACGGACAAGAACGTCGCCAACGGTGATGCGAAAATCAACGGCCGTGCGGTCGTCGTGAGTGACACCGACAGTCTGAACGCCTACCGAGCGGCCTGGGCGACGTCCACGGACGCACCGGTGCCCGAGCCGTTCGCCCTGTTCAGGATCGACGTCACCGAGCTGACGATGATCAGCGTTGCCGATGACGAGCTCGTCGTGGACTTTTGGCGCGAGGGGGCACGACCCGAGCGAACCATCCGAAAATGATCATTTTCGGGCGCTCTGAGTAACCGGTATACGACCGAACCGTACTCGAACAGATCGACGATAACGTCGGCTAACGGTAGCGTAGAAGAGCGGCGATTGGTAGTGTACAACGCCTGCGAATGGTAGCGTACGGCACCGTGCGCGAGTACCGGACCCGTGTCGTGGACAGCGAACTCGACGAATTGCTGCCTAGCCTGGCTGCGATCAGCCTGGAAGGGCCGAAGGGTGTCGGCAAGACTGCGACAGCAACGCGACGAGCCCGTACGGTCTTCACCTTGGACGACTCGGCCCAGCGCGAACTCCTGCGGGCCGATCCGCAGCGCCTCGACCGCTCACCCACGCCGGTGCTCGTCGATGAATGGCAACGTGAACCGGCGGTGTGGGACCTCGTACGCCGCAGCGTCGACCGTGACCCCGCACCCGGCCGCTTCCTGCTAACGGGTAGCGCCACGCCGACCATCGCGCCCACCCATTCCGGCGCCGGCCGGATCGTGACGCTGCGCATGCGTCCGATGAGCCTCGCGGAACGTGGGCTGGCGACTCCCGCCGTCGGACTGTCCGATCTCCTCACCGGACGACACCCGGTCGTCGACGGCTCCTCGGACCTGACCATGTCTGACTACGCCGAGGAGATCATACGGTCCGGCTTCCCAGGAATCCGCGATCTACCGGCCAGAGCCCGCAGAGCGCAACTCGACGGCTACCTCACCCGGATCGTCGAACGGGACTTCCCCGAACAAGGCCACATGGTCCGTCGACCCGCCACTCTGAAAGCGTGGCTTACCGCCCACGCCAGCGCGACCTCCACGACAACCTCGTACAGCGTCATCCTCGATGCGGCGACCGCGGGCGACGACGACAAGCCCGCCAAGACAACCACCATCGGCTATCGGGATGTGCTGTCACAGCTGTGGCTACTCGACCCGCTGAGCGGCTGGTCTCCCAATCGGCCCACCTTCGCCAGGCTGGGTATGGCGCCCAAGCATCACCTGGCAGACCCGGCTCTCGCCGCACGCCTGCTCGGCGCGGACGTGCACGCACTACTGGACGACTCCGTCTCCGGACCAGCCGTCCCCCGTCATGGTCCGCTGCTCGGCGCTCTGTTCGAGTCGCTCGTAACACTCAGCATGCGCGTGTATGCACAAGCCGCCGAAGCCGTCGTGCATCACGTGCGGACCCGGAACGGGGACCACGAAGTCGATCTGATCGTCGAGCGAGCCGACCATCGCGTCGTCGCGTTCGAGATCAAACTCACCCCTGCTGTCAGCGACCGCGACACCGTCCACCTGAGATGGCTGCGGGACCGGCTGGGCGACGACCTGCTCGACGCAGCCGTCATCACCACCGGTACCCATGCCTATCGGCGACAGGACGGCATCGCGGTTATCCCGGCCGCCGCGCTGGGGCCCTGACCCTGCACTGCCCGTCACAGCGACAGCCGGAAGAGCGACAGCCGGAAGAGCGACAGCCGGAAGAGCGACAGCCGGAAGAGCGGGCAGAGGACCGCGACAGCGTTCCTGGGCCAAAAGCTCAACCATCTGGTTAACTGATGGGCCAAACCTTGCTACATTCAACCATGTGGTTGAGGAATCGATCGGCATAAGCAACATGATCGGCATGATCGGCATGGACGCCGTGTTCCACGCGCTTGCGCACGACGCACGACGCACGATGCTCCAGCGACTCGCCCTGGGCGAGCTGACGGTGGGTGAGCTTGCCGAGCCGCTGACCATGTCGCTCGCGGCTGCTTCGAAGCACGTGAAGGTTCTCGAGCGGGCGGGCCTGATCCGCCGCACCGTGGACGGTCGCCGCCATGTGTGCCGGCTGCAACCCGCCCCGCTGGCATCGGCCCTCGCATGGTTCCGCTTCTACGACCGTCACTGGAACGAGCGACTCGATGCTCTCGAGGTCCTCTTCCGCACCGACGCCAGCGCGGACCCGACAACAAAGATCCGCAACGTTCTGGAAGTCTGATCAGCATGAGGTCTACCGACAACATCGTCAAGATCCTTGAGCGCGACGCCATCGGGTACGCGGATCTCTTTGCCGAAGACGACGACCCGGTCGAGTATGGATGGACCATCGCCCACCGGTCAGACGTAATCCGGGTCGAGGCCGTCACCCGGCAGGCCTCCGCCGACCCCGCCGAAGCGTGGCGGTTCGCCACCGCACTGCGCGACGCGCTCCTTGGCGCGGGGTTCACGCTCGCCTTCGACTGCCGCCTCGGCGTCAGGCCCGCCAAAGGATCATCGCCGGACGGGCCCCCGCAGAGCTGGCGCGGATTCGTAGACCTCGGCCTTCAGCCATCGTGACGGGCTGATGACCGTGCCCTGACGTCTCCGCCGGCCCATCCTGCCCGGTCCGCTACCGACAACGTCCGTTGACAACGTCCGTTACCGACAACATCCGCTACCGACAACGTCCGCTGACGGTAGCGTCCGCTGACGGTAGCGTCGGGGAGCCACGATTAGTGGCTCATGATGAGCGCACCTGGTGGCGTGAGGGCATCAGTCGCGGCGGAGCGTCACGCCCTGCGCGTTGAAGAAGAAGCCGCCGGCGGTCACGATGGCTCGGCGGGCGTCGGGGACCTGACGCTCCCCGGCCAGGCCCTGGAGCTGGTGCACCGCCTCCCGGACGTGACCCGAACCCTGCGTACCGCCCTCGGACAACGCCCCGCCGTGGGGGTTCACCGGGACCCGACCGTTGATCAGAATACGGTTGGTCTTGTCGTCCCAGTGTTCCTTGATGAAGTGGCCCGCCTCGCCGGGGCCGCAGTAGCCGACGTTCTCCAACCAGTTCAGCGTGATGATGGTGAAACCGTCATAGGGAAAGTAGACGTCGGCGTCGTCGATCCAGAAGTCGCTCTTCGCCTTGAGGGTTTCCACAACAACCTGCTGCCCGTGCTGGCGGAGGCTGGGTGTCTGATCCTCCTCGTGCCTGTCCACCATGCCCAGCGCCGCGGCCTGGACGAGAACCGGCGGGTGCGGTAGGTCGCGGGCCCGCTCGGCCGTCGTGACCACGAACGCGTCCGCGCCGTCCACCGGAACGTCCATGTCGAGCATGCACAGCGGCCAGCGGATCATGCGAGCGGACAGGTAGTCGTCCATTGTCAGGGGTTTATGCATGGCCGCCGCCGGGTTGGCAGCGGCGTTCGTGCGGCCGTTGATGGCGACGTAGCCGAAATGTTCCTTCGGGACGCCGTACTCATACATGTACCGCGACGCCCAGGCCGTGTATCCAACGCCACCGAAGACCGTCTCCGGCCCGGGCGAGACACCGGGGCTCAGGGGTCGGCGGAACGGATCCTTCAGCGCGGACGCGGTGCTCCACGCCTCCCGGTAGGCGGCGTGATAGACGAGTGCGACCTCGCACAGGCCGCTGTGCACTGCACTCACGGCGGCGGCGAGCTGGTTCACGAACGGGATCACCGGTTCGGCGAACCAGCTGATCTCGGGAATGCCGAGAATCGCCTGCAGCTCGGGAGCCGGCGGCGTCGAGCCGGAGATGCCGTCGACGTCGGCCGCGGTCAGCCCGCAGTCGCGCAGCACCTGAATGCATGCCTGCGCGGCATAGGACGCACGGCTCCGCTCGGTGTTGCGGGGCTGGAAGCCGGTGGTGGCCGCCGCGGCGATGGCCACCTTGTCCTTCATCGGGTTACGACTGCTGATCATCGTCCGGCCTCCGTTACCGCCGCGCTGGTGCTGGTGCCGGCGGCGCTGCTGCCTGCGGTGGTGCTGGCCAGGCGGAACACCGGGAGCGGCGTGCCGGAGCGTTCAATCCAGTCGAGTTCAACCCGCTCCGCGATGCGGATCGCGTCACCCGCGGCCCCGACGACCGTGCTGGTGAACCGCAGCCCCTCCTGCTCGTCGAGCGCGACGGTCACGACCGGGTGTGGCGTGGCGTAGTCCACACCTTCGGCCGGCGGCCCCTGATGCAGGAAGACGGTCATGAAAATGCTCCCCTGCCCCGAGACCTCGGTGGGCACGATGTTCCACGACCAGCACGCGGGACACACGGGCTTGGGTGGGTGTCGCCAGGTGCCGCAGTCGCCACAACGGTTGATCACCAATCGGTGCGCGAGCCGGCCCCGGTAGTGCGCCGCATTGTCGCGGGTCAGGGTATGCCCCGGGAACCGGGTCACCAGTTCCTCGTCGCTGATCAGCTCGTCCATCCGACCTTCCCTCCGTCACGCGGTCCACGGTCCACGGTCCACGCGGCCCACCGCCCACAATACGGTTATCCAGGTTAAACGAATAGACCGCTTATCGATCACGGCCGGAGACCGCAGGGATCTGGGCCGCGTCCCACCGGTTCATCCGCCGTCCGCCGTCCGCCGTCCCGACGGCAGCGACTCAGAACGGTGGTGGTTCCGGGACGGGCGGCGGTTGCGGGACGGGCTGCGGTTCCGGGGTGGCCTCTGGTTCCGGGTGGGGTTCGGGTTCGGTCTGGTAGACCCGCAGTTCCGGACTGGTCCAGGTCACCGCACCCGCCT